>CAZLOF010000579.1:1634-3434 GCA_964560745.1 uncultured Thermoflexus sp. | reverse complement strand
GTTTACGGGCGTGGTCTTGCTTATCATTACCATGTTCTTATCATTCTCAGGCTATCTACTGCCTTGGGACCAATTGGCATTCTGGGCCGTTACCATCGGCACATCAATGGCTGATGCCGCTCCACTCGTAGGGCGCGAAGTAAACTTGTTGCTACGTGGTGCGCCAGATATCGGCGCAGGTGGTCTATTGCGCTTCTATTTGTTCCATGTATTGCTTTTCCCACTTATCGGTGTGGTGTTCCTTGGCGTTCACTATTACAAAGTGGTGCGTTGGGGTCTCAGCTTGCCACCCGAGATGGAAGCGATTGGCGAAGATACGGCTCGCAAGGTTGACCAAACCAAGCGCGTCATGTTCATGCCCGATATCATCACCAATGAAATCATGTATGCCGCGGTTGCTATGGCTATTTTGGCCGTTTCGTCAGCAACTTGGTATACCGCGCCGCTCGAAACCCATAGCAACCCACAAGTAACCCCATTACACACTGTTGCACCTTGGTATTTCTACTGGTTGCAAGGGCTTATCAAGATCCCCCATATTTTGCCATTCCCCGATTCGTTAAACATGATTAACAAACCAATTGATGATCTGTTTGCATTGGTTGGTTTGACACCCAAAATGTTGTGGGGTATCGTGGTTCCTCCAATCATCATTGTGTTGCTGTTTGCGATCCCCTATATCGACCCCAACCCAAGCCGTCGCTATAAAGATCGCAAAATTGCTATCGGTTTAGCCGTCGCCTTTGAATTGTTGATTTTGTATCTCTCACTCGGTGGCATTCCTACCGGCGTGCCGGGCACAGGCTTTGGCTATGTTGGTGGGAACCCTGTGGTCGAAGTTGCCCAAGAGTTTATCCCAGATGAAGGCGAAAGCGAGGTCAAAGCAATTCCATTTGATGAATTGATTGTGGGCAAATATCCTCTAGCCAACGACCCTGCCATTGACGAGCACAAGGCCCCACATCTGCGCGAAATTGTTCGCGCAATTTATGCCGATATGGAACATCGCAAACACACAGCTGACCCGCTCGGCAAGAAAATGCCAGAAGAAGCCGAAGGCGACGTTCAAGTTAAACTCTTGCAAGAAGATTTGAAAGAATTCATCATTACGATTCGTTATATTGATGAAAATCAATCTCCCCAAACTTTCAGCAAGAACGCCTATATCCATAAAAATTCGGACTATCGTTAAAATTGATGAACTTGTCATCATTGTTGGATCATTATGCTCTAATCAAAGCATCGTATTCAACAATGATGGCAAATGAAAAGACATGAATCTTTTTTACAAAATTATCACGTTTAAACCCAGCTTCGGGTTACGCATTGTTACCGGATTAGTGGGTATCGTGCTGTCATTGGCAACCTGCGGTATTGTGGGTCTCACCGATATGGTTGCGGCTCAGCTCAAGACCAACGACGAAGCCTTTGAAGGCCGTTTGATGGAAGCAGGGGCAAAAGTCTATTTCGAACAATGCGCACGTTGCCACGGATTGCAAGGTAAAGGTGCGGATGGTGCAGCGCCTGCCATTAGCAGTGTTGCCTTTTTAGGAACAAAGACCACGCCGAGCCAGCGCCTAAAAGATATTGGTTGGATCGGGACGCTTGAGGGTTATATCGAAGCTGTCACCGCTTCGGGTATTCCTATCAAGAGCAGCCAAGTTTGGGAACAAAATCACCCACCATTTTCACAACGCTTTGGTGGCCCATTACGCGATGACCAAATTAGAAATGTGACCAAATTTGTGGCAAACTGGAAACAAAAACCCTTTACCGATGGTGTTGTTGATGCCCCCAAGC
>CAZLOF010000579.1:0-1624 GCA_964560745.1 uncultured Thermoflexus sp. | reverse complement strand
CTGGCCCACAGCCAACACCAATTCCACTTGGCCCCAAGGAAATCGCTGGTTTAGAAGTGTTTAAAGGCGCAGGTGGCTGCACCGCTTGTCATGCCATTCGTGGCATTGCTACAGGTGCAGTCGGCCCAACCCTCAATAAGTTAGCCTCAACCGCCGAAAAACGTGTGACCCAAGCCGACTATAAGGCTGCTGGTGGCAAAGCAACTGATGCCGCAGGTTATATCCGTGAATCTATTGTGGCTCCGAACACTTATGTTGTGCCAGATTGTCCGCAGGGTGCATGTGCATCGGGTGTGATGACTGCAAACCTAGATAAGATTCTTAAGCCCGAAGAACTTGAAAATCTTATTGCTTATTTAGTGACGTTGCGTTAAATCTAATAGGTATAACAAAAAACGCCGAGCTTTAAAAGCTCGGCGTTTTTTGTTTTGGTTATAAAACAGATTTTTGTCAAAATTACTATCCTGCGTGGCTGCGAGGCGACAAAGCCGCCCGCAACCACACCGGATGATAATTTTGGCATTACATCTTTTTAGCGGACAGCCTTTTCAGTTTGCTTATCGAAAATATGGAACACATCCATATTCAATGCTACTTTGACTGTATTGCCAACGCGGGCTTGAGTGCGAGGGTCAACACGAGCAAGCATCGACTTACCCTTTGAATTGAGGTATACGATGACTTCGTTGCCCATCAATTCGGTCACTTCGACCTGAGCTTCAATCTCTTGTGAATGAATGCCCGGCGGGGTGAAGTTTGAATCATGGATATTCTCTGGGCGCAACCCGAAAATAACTTGCTTGCCGCGCATCGAGCGGTAAGCTCCGGCTCGGGTTTCTGGAATTTTTACGCGAAAAGCTCCTGTGTCAACATAAACGTCATTGCCATCACCGGTTAAGGTGGCATCAAACAAATTCATGCTGGGGCTGCCAATGAAGCCAGCGACAAACACATTGTCCGGGCGATCATAAAGGTTTTGTGGGGTGTCAATTTGCATCAACAAACCATCTTTCATGACCGCAATACGAGTACCCATCGTCATGGCTTCAACTTGGTCGTGGGTAACGTAGATGAAGGTCGTGCCCAATTGCTGGTGCAGCTTGCTAATTTCGGCACGGGCTTGCACACGCAACTTGGCATCCAAGTTCGAGAGTGGCTCGTCCATCAAAAACACGGCGGGGTTACGCACAATGGCGCGACCTACAGCCACACGTTGGCGCTGACCACCTGATAATTGCTTGGGTTTGCGATCTAGCAAATGCTGAATGCCGAGACGACCAGCGGCTTCTTTTACACGCTTATCAATTTCAGGCTTGGGCACTTTGCGCAATTTCAAACCAAATGCCATGTTGTCATATACGCTCATGTGTGGATACAAAGCATAAGACTGGAACACCATCGCAATATCGCGATCTTTTGGCGCAACATCGTTTACAACGCGATCGCCAATATAAATTTTGCCTTCACTAATTTCTTCTAGCCCGGCCAACATGCGCAATGACGTGGTTTTGCCACAACCTGATGGACCGACGAATACTAAGAATTCGCGATCCGCGATGGAAATGTTGAGGTCTTTGACCGCAGTAACATCTCCTGCATACTTTTTGGTTACATGCTCGAACGT
>CAZLOF010000578.1:0-3435 GCA_964560745.1 uncultured Thermoflexus sp. | reverse complement strand
TGTAGACAAGCGCGGTTTGCCCTTTGAAGTGACACTGACCCCCACCCGCCCAACACACCCCGACCTAGATGCAATTTTTAGCCAAACCCCCCAAGACCATCACGCACTATGGGACGAACTCGCCAAACGATAACAATCAACGATGTTATTGCCATTAACCGGCATATGATTCGTCATTTTGGCGGTATCTTCTTTGAGGGCGACGACAATCTTGCCAATCGTGGGGCGCTCGAATACGTGCTTGATGAGCTTGAAGCCTCACTTTATGGCAGCCCGATACATCCCGATATTTTTAGCAAGGCCGCTGCATTGATGTGTCACATTATCACAAGGCATATCTTTCACGATGGGAACAAACGCACTGGTTTAGCTGCATGTGCCTTTTTACTGCAACTGAATGGCTATCACCTTCGCCTGAACCAAGCCCATTACGAACCCGCCGAAATCGCGGTAAATGTCGCCACTGGCAAAATGACCTCCGAACAAATTTGTAATTGGCTAAAGGCAAACACCGAACCAATATCATAGCCACAGCCTCAAATTAGGGATACACAGCAACAAAGCTGGATGGATATCTCTAGCGTCACCGTGAAGTCATCAAGTGCATTGTCTAAAAGCCGCCGCGAAGGGCAAAAACCTCATATTTCTCGCGCGTGCGCGAGGAAAAAGCAACGCCCTATGGCAACGAAACCACTTGCCAAACCGTGCCGCCATTACGCGAGAAGCATTAACTTTTCTTAACATCGTAGCACACCCATGCGATACCTTTATGATTTAATTGTATATAATACTTGCAAGTGGAGATTGAATATGACCCCAACAAGAACAACCGCAATATTGAGCAGCGCGGCATTTCTTTTGAGCAAGTGCATGATTTTGATTGGGATACAGCAACGATAAAAGAGCAGATCAGAGAAGCACAAACAGAACAGCGCTTTGTTGCAGTTGGCAAGATCAACCATCGCTTGCATGTTTTAGTCTTCACATTACGCAACCATTTGAGGGTTATCAGCCTACGCAAGGCCAATGATAGGGAGATAAAAGATTATGAAGACAACCGATCAGATCATCGTTAATGAGACCTTGACCGATGACGAAAACCCCGAATTAACCCGCGCCGACTTTGCCGCGATGATTCCAGCATCACAATTTTTCGCCGAGCGTGGTATACCGATACCCCGAAAGCGAGGGCAACGCGGCAACCAAAAAACACCCACGAAAAAGCCGGTATATATTCGATTGTCGCCTGAAGTCATCAATGCTTTTCGTGCAACTGGCAAAGGCTGGCAATCTCGTATAGACAATGTTTTAAAGCAATGGCTAACCCAACAGCCCCCACTCAAATGACATCTCTATGCCGCCATTGGGCCGCCGACATTGCGCATGAAATACCAACATTTACCAACATGCGGGCCGAAAACGCTACAAACGCGACACCTATAAAAGCGCCGCGAAGGGCAAAATGTTAATAAAAGCTAATATTTTCTCGCGTGTGCGCGAGGAAAATGTAACGCCCTATGGTAACAAAAACACCCGCCAAACCTCACTACAGCCCCAAGGTGAGGCGAATCATCACTCATTTGCCATTGGCCCCAAAACGCGAATTTAGACCGGTTTTAAAAGATATGAGCAATTGCGATACAATTTGTCTATGTCAAATACTGTGATGATGCACACCCGCATTGACCGCGCCCTAAAAGATGAAGCCGAGCAAATACTGGCAAATATTGGGCTAACCCCATCTGAGGCCATCCGCCTGTTTTTTCACCGCGTCAAAGTCGAACGCGCCTTGCCCTTGCGATTAACTGACCCCAGCGCCACCCCAAATTGGCTAGACCTTGCTGGCACAGCCCCACACCCGCTAACCGGCACAGATGCGCAAACGTGGGTATCTGTTGAGCGCGAAACCTCAGACCGTGAGCGAATGTCTGCATGAGCATTGACCAAGCCTTGCAGCCCTATCGAAATATTTTTTTAGATACAGCGCCGGTGATCTATTTTGTGGAAAATCATCTGGTCTTTTATCGCGCCTGTCATGCGATCTTTGCACGGATTCAGCTAGGAAAATGCACCGCTGTCACTTCGCCAATTACATTGGCTGAATGCATCATTCACCCTATCCGCCTAAATCGCCCAGACTTGCAATTTCAATATACAACAGCCATCACCAAAGGCACAAACACCCGTTTTGTAGGCACTAACGAAGAAATTGCTGTTCATGCTGCTGAGTTAAGAACCCGCTATACCCTCACGCTTACCGATGCGCTACAACTTGCAACCGCCCTTCATGCCAAATGTGATGCGTTTGTTACTAACGACATCCGCCTTAAGCGTGTCGCTGAAATAAGTTTCTTGGTCATAAGCGAGTTTTGATAAACAACAAAAAACCGCTCTGCAACCTTAGCCGGAGCGCAGAGCGGTTTACTGATCTAACATTTTGGCGAAAACACAAAGTCTACCCGTTTACACTAAGTATGAAACATGAAAGCGAACCAACACGAGTGTGAGGTTAGTCAATCACGGGCGATATAAATACCGACTTGCAATCATTTCAATCCCATCTAGGGACATCTATTAATCGTCCTTCCTTATGGTAAACATAAGCCGCCAACTCCTCAATTTCATTCTTGCGCAAGACAGGATACTTGTCATCGAATTTCCTAGGATATGTCTTTCCGCTTGCTTTACGAGGAGCTTTCCAAACATAGTAACTTGCTCCGACGATCGCCAAAACAAAAAAAGGCAAAGCATTTGCAATAGTCAAACTTTCGTTTTTGGGAGCAAATATCGCATACATAGCCCAGATCAAAACAAGTATCGCAAAGCACATTAGAGCGGCCTCACCGAGACGATCTCTCCTTATTTGCTCCATCATATTGTCTTGATAATGTCCACAGTCAGGGCAATCTATCACGTCAAAGCTTTGCTGCAAATTCCGTTCAAGATTCGCCTCAGAGCGCTTCCGTGCTATGTCTTGACTTTTATCCTTTCCATTTAACCAAAGGATATCCGTTGTTTGCCCCTCCGCCTGACGTTTCAATTGATATGCAAACTTGCACCCACAGTTTTGGCACGTCACCGGCTTCCAAACCTTGCCCGACATCGTTACCGTGTATTTTCGTCCGTATGGAATTACTGGCATAGTCTCGCCCTTATACCACCGAAACCCCAGAACACCCGTCCTATTTTCAAAACTGTCAAATTTTCTTAAGGATGCTCAGGGCTAGATCATCGAATGTAAAAACATAAGTTCTATAATCCACCCAACAAAAAACCGCCTTGCAACCTTAGCCGGAGCGCAGAGCGGTTTAACTGATCTAACATCTTGAAAGGAGCAATAGACCAGCTATGGCGCAATCATACATTAGCGCTGATACCCCTATAAAAATTTCAGATTATGAATTTGAAGCTTTCGCGGACATACTCAGTGATACC
>CAZLOF010000577.1:0-3439 GCA_964560745.1 uncultured Thermoflexus sp. | reverse complement strand
CCCGCACCCGAATGATTGCCAGTGCCACACACACCAACACAAAAATGCTGACCAAGGGAAAAACACTCCCAATGCCGGCAAATTCGGCTACCCAGCCCAGCAGCAATGGGCTGAGCATACCGCCCAAACTCGATGCAGTTTGATACAACCCAATCGCCCCAGCCCGTTCTTCGGGCGTTACCACTTCGGTGGCGTAGCTTTGCCCAACCGTCAGCACCGTGCCAAACACAATCCCCTCAATCACCAACAAAATCGTAAATATTTGAATATTCGTCCCCATGCCAATAGCCAACGTGACAAAAGCCAAGGCAATGGCTGCCACAGCCAACAAACCTTGCCGCGACACCCGTTGGCTGAGAATGCCGATGGGCAGACGGGTAAACATTGAGCCGAGCGAGCGCACGGCAAAAATATTGGCAACCCCAGTATTGCTAATGCCATTGGCCTTGGCATGTAGCGGAAAAAATGCCATTGTGATGCCCGAAAAGCTGACGGAGCTAAGCATACCGATAACACAGGCAAAAAACAAACGCGGTTGCGAAAGCAACGGGCGCATCGCCGCATATTGTTTGAGCAACGACACCGGCGCTTTTTGTTGGCGTGTGCCAGGCACATCAAATAAGGTGCGCCATGTGATGAGTAACCCCGCCGCCGCAAACCCCGCCGCAATCGCATAGCTGCCGCGTGCACCAAATGCACCCTCAAATACTCCCGCCAACCATGTGCCCAAGGCCGCGCCAGCGCTCATGCTCGATGTCAACATGCCAAAGGCCGCACCACGCTCACGTGGGTCGGTATGGTCTGCCAACAATACCCCGCATACCGGAAAAACCATCAACGTTGCAAACGAAAATAACACCCGGGCGGGCGCAAGCATCCATACTTGGGTGCTAATCGCATGCAACAAACAGGCGATCGTAAAGAGCGTAAAGCCAATTACAATAATGCGTCGTCGTCCAAGGCGGTCGGTTTGGGCGCTAATGGGCACAGCAGCCACCAATTGTGTTAAACCGGTCAACGCTGCAAGCGTGCCGATAAAACTAAGCGACGCGCCCAAGCTTTGCGCAAACAATGAAAATGTCGGCGTGAGTAGGCTCCATACAATATCGGCAATAAACACAGCAAGACAGGCAGCAATTACAGGTTTTCTCAGCTTTAAGAGAGACATGCAAGGAGTATAGCCGAATTGGTCTTCAACAAATTCTTGGCAATTGCTCACCAATTTGCATGGGGATGACACGCGTGCCGCCGATGGCGGTTTTTGCCACCAAACGCCCAACATGTTGATCGGTAACACGCCCAATGATGGCGGCTTGTCGCCCTAATGGGTGTGCTCGCATGGCTGCCAACACTGCTTCGGCTGCGTCTTTTGCTACAATTGCCAGCAGCTTACCCTCATTTGCCACATAAATCGGGTCCATGCCTAAAATATCGCAAGCCGATTGCACTTCGGGGTTGATGGGTAATTTGCGTTCTTCAATTATGATCCCGACCTGCGACTTGCTAGCGATCTCGTTGAGCGATGAAGCCACGCCGCCGCGTGTTGGGTCGCGCAAAACATGAATATCGTTCGGTTTTGCTGCCACCAACATTGCTGCTACCAAGCCATTAAGCGGCGCGGTGTCGCTGCAAATTTGGGTGTCGAATTCAAGCCCTTCGCGCACACTCATGATCGCCATGCCGTGATCGCCGATACTGCCGCTCACGATGACGACATCGCCGACTTGGGCGCGATTGGGCGCAATGTGAATGCCATCGGGGATGACCCCGATACCAGACGTATTGATAAATACCCCATCTCCATGCCCGCGATCGACCACTTTGGTGTCGCCCGTCACCACGCTCACTGCGGCTGCCCGCGCCGCCGCGCCCATGCTGTTGGCGATTGCGCCCAGCACATTCAGCGGCAATCCCTCTTCGAGGATAAAACCCGCACTGAGGTAGAGCGGCGTGGCCCCACTCATGGCAAGGTCATTAACTGTGCCGTGAATAGCAAGCTCACCGATATTGCCGCCCGGAAAAAACAACGGGTGCACCACATACGAATCAGTGCTAAAGGCCAATCGACCCGTCGGCACGGTTAATATGGTCGAATCACCGAGGTTGTCGAGCATTTCATTTTTAAAAGCAGGCAAAAACACATGCTCTACCAATTCTGCCGAGAGTTTGCCGCCGCCGCCATGCCCAATCACAATATTGGGCGTATTACGCAGCGGTAGTGGGCATGACCAGTTTTCAAAATCGAGGTTTTGCATGTCTGAGATACAATACTAATGAGAGGTGTTTAATGACAACCATCACAATGATAGATCAAATAAATCAGCGTTTGCGACAATTGCCAGAAAAGCATGTCTATGTGTTTTGGCAACTACTGCAAATGTTGGATGAGGTTGAGGTGTTGCCCCAAAAACAACCTGCAAAGCAAAAAACACTAAAACGTGCTTTGGGATTAGCTGCCAACTCAAGCAAAACTCCCTCTACTGATGCTTGGTTAAATGGTATAACTAGATAAAGGGGGTATCTTTTGTTAAACTGCATTTGAGAAGGGGGAGTGGAATTGCAAATAGTATCTTGTGTCTGTGTTCGATTTGTTTTACTATAAACCAAATAATGGATTGCAGTACATACCCAAAAAACTTTGATCAAGAGATTTTATTTTTTTATTTAAAAGCTGAGAATCCTCTTGCTTGTTAGATAAAAAATATTTACAGTGTTTCGGGAAAATAAAATGCGATTTGTTAATGCCATCCACAGATAGCCCCAAGCATATTATGTTTGTACATTCTTGTAATTTACTGTTTGACAGTTTGTAGGTGTTATCTTGATTTGTTAACTCGTTAACAGGACTGATAAATATCTTATGAGGCTGATTAAGCACTCCATAAGGTGAATTTAGATGATTAAATGAAGCAGGGCCACTTTGATTTTTAAATAAGTAGGCATGGGGTGATATTGCAAGATTGCAAAAATTATGAAATTCATCCCATGCAAAATCTCGAATAACCCCATGTGGATGGTAAACTGTTAATGAAGGGATTAAATTATATAGTCGTTGTTTGGCGCTATCTCTTAAATTCAACTTGCTTTGCAGCGGTGATAAGAAACCTTTACTAAAATGATATTCAAAAGACCTGTCATAATTTAATGAGATTACAGTGAAATTTTTTATAACATTATTAAAAGCTTTAATTAGATCGTTGAAATCGCTGCTAGCCGAAATATCATCTAGGATTATTTCGATGATGGATTCTTTTAATTTGTCGATCCATCCTGTTTTAAGTTGTTGAAGATTTTTTGCTTCACACTCTGAGATTATAAGATTAATAATTTGTAAAATGTAATCAGAACTTCTTTTGTCATGTTCAAATAGTAAATCATCTATTGTTTTATTCTCCGCGTTATTTATCTCTTTTCTCCAGAACTCAACATCATTATGTGA
>CAZLOF010000576.1:0-3448 GCA_964560745.1 uncultured Thermoflexus sp. | reverse complement strand
CAACGCCTTACGCCACCGATTGCGGTTTTAAGCATCACACGCAGCTAAAGAAAATTGAAAATTAAAAATGTAAAATGTAAAAATTCGGAGTAAATCTTTTACATTTTACATTTTACATTTTCAATTTTTATGCCTACTCGCAATATTAATTACGCCCTCGCCAATTTACGCGATCTGCCCAATGCCATTCTTCCCTCTGCAGTGTTTTCGGCGCTCGTAGCCGTATTAACCGGCTATGCGGGTCCGCTACTCGTCATGTTTCAAGTTGCCGAAGTCGGCAAACTCAGCCAAGCCCAACTGTCTTCAACAATTTGGGCCGTAACGATTGGCTGCGGTGTCTGCGCCATTTTATTAAGCCTGTGGTATCGCCACCCGGTGCTATGCGCTTGGCCGAGCGCGGGTGCGGTTTTACTCGTCACCAGTCTCGCCACCTATACCTTTTCCGAGGCCATTGGGGCCTTTATCATTCAAGGGGTGTTGCTCATTTTGCTCGGCCTGTCGGGCTGGTTTGGGCGATTAATGGAACTTATCCCGCGAACAGTCGTCGCTGGGATGTTAGGCGGGGTGTTATTTCGCTTTGGCATCGGCGTATTTACTGCCATCCCCACTGCCCCGCTACTTGTTGGGGCCATGATCGCCACTTTTGTTATTATGAAACGCCTGGGCTACCGTGCCCCCATGATTGGCGCGATGGTCATTGGGCTAATGGTTGCCGCCGCCCAAGGCCAAATTAAGCTCGATAATTTTGCTTTGGCGTTGACCGTGCCGGTTATCACCTTACCCACCTTCAACATCGCCGCCACCTTAGGCTTGGCCTTGCCATTATTTGTGCTAACCCTCACTGGGCAAAATGCACCGGGTGTCGCCGTATTGCGCAATTCAGGTTATGACACCCCCGTCGATGGCCCCATCACCTTGACCGGTATTGCTTCGTTACTCACCGCGCCCATCGGCGGCAATGGCATTAACCTATCGGCCATCACTGCCGCCATTTGCACCAACCCCGAAGCTCACCCCGACAAAACCAAACGTTACTCGGCGGGCGTGGCTTATGGGTTATGGTATGTGTTATTTGGCATGTTTGGGGCGACAGCAGTGGCCTTGTTTTCGGGTGTGCCCAAAGCCTTCGTCGCAGCTATTACTGGATTGGCGCTATTAGGGGCCATTAGCACTGCCCTCAGCACCGCCATGTCTGAACCCAAAGAACGCGATGGCGCATTAATGGCATTTATGCTCACGGCTTCAGGCATCGAACTACTTAGCGTGGGTGCGCCATTTTGGGGCTTGTTATTGGGCGTGGTGGTGAATACGGTGTTAAATCGAAAATTTAGCCGCCAATCTCGCTCATGATGCGATTCATGGGAATGACCCCATCGGCCAGATCATGCCCCCAAGGTTTGCGCCAAATGGCGGCGCGGATCATGCCAGCCAAATCATCATTGCTGGCCCCGCGCCGTAATGGGGTCTTGAGGTCGATTTCACCATCTTTGAGCAAACACAAACGCAAGGTGCCATCGGCAGTGAGCCGCACGCGGTTGCACGAGGCGCAAAATGGGGCGCTGACCGGGCTAATGAAACCTACTTGGCCCAAAGCTGGGCTACCATCGGACCGTTGCAATTGAAACATACGGGCTTCACCATCTAATATGCCGCCGTTGGCCTCGCGCAGTGGGCCAAGCTCGGCCTCAATGCGTTGCATCATTTCTTTGCTGGTCACAATCGAGGCTTGCTGAAATTCGGCCACATCGGCAAAGGGCATGACCTCGATAAAGCGAAACTGCCAAGGCTTGTCGAGCGTCAGCCGCGCCAAATCAACCACATCATCTTCGTTAAAATTGCGAATAACGACGGCATTGAGCTTAATTGGCAACAAGCCAGCGTGCTCGGCGGCAGCGATGCCATCCAGTACATCATTGACATTGCCCCAACGGGTGATACGCTTAAATTTCACCGGATCGAGTGAGTCAATACTAATATTGACGCGATCCATGCCCGCCGCCTTGAGCGGCTGGGCCAATTTGCCCAGCTTTAGGCCATTGGTGGTCATGGCAATGGCTTGGGTGTTGGGCAAGGCTTTGATGGCGCGGGTAATATCGACCAGCCCGGGGTGCACAGTTGGTTCGCCACCGGTTAAGCGATATTTATTAAACCCAAGCGAATCGGCGACTTGCAAAACCCTTATGAATTCATCTGTAGACAATAATTCATCGCTGGGGCGAAAAATCATTTGTTCGGGCATGCAATAGACACAGCGCAAATTGCATTTGTCGGTCAATGAAATTCGCAAATAATGAATATGTCGCCCAAAGGCATCGAGGGTTTTTACAGTCATAATCAGTCTATTAGGTTTCCAACACCTTCTTGAGAATAGGCCCGGCCACCTCAAACGGCACCACCACTTGCTGATATACCCGCCCAGCGTTGATCATGTCGATGACGACCAATAACGAGGTGCCACGTGGCAAACGCGGCAGCCACAAGGTAGGGGCCGGGCGGCGCTCGATGGTGCCCACCAATGACACTTGGCGAAAAATGTCACCGGCTTCATTGGCGACCATCACATCCATCGCCGGAAACTGGCGAAAGGGGGTCAGCCCCATTTCAACTGTGACGCGGCTGCCATCGGGCCAAGGCATGACGCGATAATCGGTGACGCGCACATCATCTGCCGGGATTTGGGTGAGCGCATCGGGAAAATTTGTTACAGCCTCTAACGGAACTGTGGCATGAATGCCGCCACTCGCTGCGCCATTTTGTGCCCCATTGGGTGCTTCATAAAGTGGTAAATCTTGAGCCATCTTAGTCTATTATCCCTGTTTCGTCTGAGTATTTGCTGATCGGCGGAAGCGCCGCAATAGAATATCGACAAAAAACAGTAATTCGTCGCTGCGTAATAAATAGGCCGCCAAAACATAAACACCCCCGCCCAAACCAATCATCACCACTAGCCCGACCAAATGCGCGATAGCACTATCACTATTTGACAGCAACCCAACGCGGGCCAACCCTAATAATACCGCCAGCATTAACGCCGATGCAACACTGGCTTTGCCAAAGGCCTGCCACAACGCCGCCACATGTGGCCTGATTAAACCTGTGCGCAGGTGCAGCCATAATAATAGGGCAGCAGCTTCGAGCAAAGTAGCCATTGAATTTGCCAAGGCAATACCGCCAAAGGCCCGCCAGCCATTCTGCAAAAACAGCGCGGTAAAAATTAAACTTAAGGCAATATTGAACGCTGCACCAACAACGGTGATGATGACGGGGCGCACCGTGTCACGTAGGGCATAAAAGCCGCGCACAACCACCTCAAACACCGAATGCCCAACCAACCCAACCGCAAAACAGGTCAGGGCGAGGGCGGTGGCACTGGCACTGGCATCATCAAAACTGCCGCGCCGATAAAGCAAGCGAATAATTGGCTCGGCCAAGGCCATGAGGCCGACCG
>CAZLOF010000575.1:0-3468 GCA_964560745.1 uncultured Thermoflexus sp. | reverse complement strand
CCTCAACAGGTAAACGAGTAAATGTCAACAAAAAAGGTGCGCCGCAAGCGCACCTTTTTTGTTGCTATGCCCAGAAAGGGTAAAAATTGAGGAAATGCCGATTTCACTATCCCTCCGCAAGCGTAGCTTGCGGAGGGATAGTGAAATCGGCGAAAATCATATTTTTATGCCTTTCTTACAATAACGTTTCAAGCCGATCTACGAAACTCGATAACACACCAAACGCCGCATTAAGCGGGTCGGGGCTGCTCATGTCGATGCCCGCCAATTTGAGCGCATCAAGCGGGTCCATGGCCCCACCAGCTTTTAAGAAGGTGAGATAGTTTTGCACGGCTTGTGCCCGCGCTGCCCCATTGGCTGGCATGGCCAATATGTTAGCCGCCAAAGCGTTGGCGGCGGCGATACCAGAGGCATATTGAAAGACGTAAAAATCTGAATATAGGTGGTTAAATTGCGCCCAGGTAATGCCTTCACGCGCAGCATCCATTTGCCAAGCTGGGCCATAGCCATTGGCAAATAATTCGGCCAATTTTGCGCCCATCGAATCGGCCATGAGCGCCTTGCGTTGCTCAATTTGTTGATGCGCCCAATGTTCCCATTGCGACAAAATAGGCATGAGGAACAAATAACGATGAAAATTGCGCATGGCTTCTTCGATCAAGGCAATTTGGAATCTGCGGTCATTACGGGTTTCGGGTAAATCTTGCAAATAGGCCCGTACCATTGCTTGGTTGAAATTTGAGGCGACCTCCGCGGCAAAGAGGGTGTAGCGATGCAGGATAAAGGGTTGCGCTTGTTTCGATAAGGTGCTATGCATCGAATGGCCTAATTCGTGTGCTAATGTGCTCATGCTCATCAAGCCGTTATTGGCATGATAGCTCATCAAAATATAGCTTTTGGTGCCATAAGTGCCGCTCGAATAAGCCCCTTGGCGTTTGCCACGATTCGGGTATTTATCGACCCAACGCTCGTGTGTTAAGCCAGCACGGGTGACATTGACATAATCATCGCCGAGTGGGGCCATGCCAGCGCAAATCCAATCAACGGCTTGCTCATAGGGCACGGTGATCTCATCACACAACGGCGCAAAAATATCACAGGCCTCTAGCTTGTCTAGTTTCAGGGCGCGGCGGCGCAGTTCCCAATAGCGATGCCAAATAGGCAAATGGCGATTGCAGGCATCGATGACATTGTGATAAACCGGCACTGGCACATTGTTGGGGTGTAGCGCCATTGTTAATGAATCGGCATAACGGCGGGCACGAGCAATAAACACGGTTTTTTGCACTTTGCCGCTATAAATGGCTGCCGATGTGTTTTTGGTGCCAAGAAAAGCATCGGCATATTGGTTAAAAGCGCTGCGGCGCAGTTCGCGGTCGGCGCTTTGCAATAGCTCGCTAACGTTGCCTTGCCCGATCTCGACTTGCGTGCCATCGCTGCCTTTGGCAAAGCCAAATTTTAGGTCGGTGTTTGCCAACACGCCATAAGCGGTGGCGGGTGCGTTAAATGGCTCATTGGCCTGTGCCAATAATTCTTCGACTTCGGATGAGCGCACATGGGCTTTTTGGCGCAATAGATTATTAAAATAATGGGCGTAATTTTTCAGCGCTGGGCGCTCATTCATAAATTGTGCCAAGGTGTCGGCACTCATCGCTAATAATTCTGGGTCGGCAAACGACATGGCTGCCCGCATCCGCACTGCCAAGCTCATGCTGCGGGCTTTTACGGCGGCATTGGCCTGATTCCCTGTATCGCCATCCGATAATAAATTGGCATAAACGACCAGTTGGCTAACGGCAGGCACAATCCGTTCCACTTCGTTAATCCAGCGCAACAGCGTTTCAGCATCTTGCGTTAATTTGCCTTTAAATGCGCTTAAATTCGGCAATTCGGCTTCGGCGAGTTGATAGCACTGTTCCCAAGCATCAAGGCTGGCAAACATACTGCTAAGATCCCATGTATCTTGTTGATTGATTTCATCGCGGTGCGGTAGCGTGGTTGTGCTCATTTTGTGTTAGTCGCTTTTGGTATCTTCTCAATAATTGGGGCGTCCCCAAAAGACATAATGCCGAACTCATTATCACTTCTTGTTCGGAGGAGGCTTTCCCCCTCCGAACAAGAAGTGATAATGAGTTCGGCGAGAATTTGCTTAAATTATTAATAGCGATAATTTTACCCGCGTAATTGAGCAATAATATGAAAATACTTTGGATTTTATGAAAATACGTGACTTATTTAACGCTGCCGCACAAGATTATGATCGCCAACGCCCGACCCTCGTGCCTTGTTTTGATGATTTGTATGGCATTGCGCTCGATCTCGTGCCTTTTGCACAAGATGCGCCGATTCGGGTGCTTGATTTGGGCGCTGGCACGGGCTTGCTGGCTGGCATGATCGCAGCGGCTTACCCGAATGCCCAGCTTACTTTAATCGATATTGCGCCAGCCATGTTGGCACAAGCCCAACAGCGCTTTAAGCGTTTGGCACGTCCCGCCACATTCATCACCGCCGATTATGTGAGTGCGCCGATTGTTGGGCAATTTGACTTAATTGTTTCGGCATTGGCGTTGCATCATACGCCAGCGGCCCAATTGCCCGGCGTATTTGCCAATATTTATGCGGCGTTAGCGGCGGGCGGACGCTTTATCAACATAGACCAAGCCTTGGGTAGCACAGCGGCGAATGAGGCGCGGCTTGAGCAGACTTGGCGGGCGCAGGTGCGGGCCAAAGGCGCAACTGAGCCGATGCTGGCCGCCGCCATTGAACGCATGACGCTTGACCGCACGGCTCCCTTGCGTGATCAGTTGCGCTGGCTAAACGAAGTGGGGTTTGTTAATGTTGAATGTTGGTATCGTCATTATCGCTTTTGTGTGTTTTCAGGCGATGTTGTAAAGCAGATTGATATTTGCGAGCTTTAAGGTTTCCCAAAGCCAAAGCCCTTTACGATTGTTGCTGCCGTCGATTTCAGGCTGACGTTGTGCGAGCTGGCGTGCGGTAACAATTCGGCTTGTTGCAACGCTGCCAAAAAATCTTGGGGCGAGGTGTAATCGTGCTGCAAACGGGTGCGGCTAATGCCGATCTCTTTCAGCGAGTGGGCATCACTACAACAAATCATCGGCTTGCCTAATTCTTTGGCAAACAAGTGGGCGAGGTCGTTTTTGCTTTTGTCATAGGTGCGGGCATTAAACACCTCAATAAAGTCAATACGGTCGGCGATGCGCAATAAATTATTGCGGCCCAACCCGCTGCGGCGCGGGTCAAACGGATGTGACGGCCCAATGATGCCCCCCTGATCATGCACGCGGTCACAGGCTTCTTCTGGCGATAAATAAGGCGGTATTAATTCATTGAGGAAATAGCATAACAATTCGCCTTGGGTGGTCATCACCTCTTCACCTACGATTACTAAATCGGGCGCCATTTGGTGGGCCAATAATGCGCCCTCAATTTTGCTATGGTCTGTAATGG
>CAZLOF010000574.1:0-3475 GCA_964560745.1 uncultured Thermoflexus sp. | reverse complement strand
TGTTGGTGCTGTCGTCCATCACAATCATGCCGCCCGACCCCATAATCGAGCCAACTTTGGCCAGTGACTCATAATCAACCGGCATATCCAGAAATTTTTCGGGAATGCAGCCGCCCGATGGCCCACCGGTTTGCACCGCCTTAAATTGGCGATTGTTGGGAATGCCCCCCGCGATGTCGAACACAATTTCGCGCAGGGTAATACCCATCGGCACTTCGATCAGCCCCGATGTTTTGACTTGACCGGTCAGCGCAAAGACCTTTGTGCCTTTGCTTTTGGCTGTGCCAATCCCGGCATACCATTCCCAACCTTTATCGATAATGGGCGCAATGTTGGCGAAAGTTTCGACATTATTAATGAGCGTCGGGCAGCCCCACAAGCCCGATTCGGCAGGATAAGGTGGGCGTGGGCGCGGCTGGCCACGCCCACCCTCAATCGAAGCAATAAGTGCGGTTTCTTCGCCGCATACAAATGCGCCCGCCCCCAGCCGCAGCTCGATGTCGAAATTAAAGGCGCTGCCAACGATGTTATTGCCCAACAAGCCAGCCCGCTGGGCTTGCCGAATGGCGACGCGCAACCGTTTGGCGGCCAAGGGCGATTCGGCCCGCACATAAATATAGCCTTGGCTCGCGCCAATGGCATAGGCGGCAATCATCATCCCCTCAATCACACGATGCGGGTCGCCTTCCATCACACTGCGGTCCATATAGGCCCCCGGGTCGCCTTCATCACCATTACAAATGACATATTTTTTGCCATTGCTGCTGTTTGCCTTGGCAACCGTCGCCCATTTCAGGCCGGTCGGGTAGCCCGCCCCGCCACGCCCGCGCAACCCAGTCTTGGTAATGCTGTCAATCACGCGCTGGGGTGTCCATTCGGTCAATACGCTTTGAATGGCGCGATAGCCGCCATGCGCAATATAATCTTCGATACGCTCTGGGTCGATGTGGCTGCAATGCTCAAGCACCACTTTTACTTGGCGTTTAAAAAACGTGTCGGCCACCTCACACCGATGGGCATCGAGCGCCGAAGTTGGCTGCGCCGCCGGGGTTAAGCTCGTTACGATTGCTGGCGCGACTTCGGGCGTTATTTGCTGATAGAGTGTCTCACGGGGTTCGTTAGCCTCAGCCGTGATAGTTTTGTCGATTACACGCAACATCGGCCCCAATGAACATAAGCCCGGGCAACCCACCCGTTGCACTTGGCATTGCTTTTGTATGCCATTTTCAATCACCGCATGTTCAAGCGCAGTTTTCACTTGTTCGCTGTTTAGCGCCATACAAGCCGTGCCCATACACACCTGTATGTGTTGTGAATAGCGCGATTGTGCCATTCGTTCGGTGGACGCGGTTTTTTCTAGTAAGGTGGTAACTTCATCTTGCATCATGCTAGCCACTCCTGTAAACGTTCTGTCACTTGTTCGGGTGATACTTTGCCCACCAATGCGCCATCCATCACCACTACCGGCGCTAGCCCACACGACCCCATACACCGCGCTTTAAGCAACGACACCCGCTGATCGGGGGTGGTCATGCCCGGGGTTAAATGCAGATCATGCTCAATTTTTTTGAGTGTGTTAGGTGCACCTTTGATATAACAAGCCGTGCCAAGACATACCACACAGCTATGCTCGCCTTGAGGTTTTAACACAAATCGGTTGTAAAACGTCGCCACCCCATACACTTTGCTCATGGGCAATTTAAGGGTGCGGGCCAGCCAACGCAATACATCAGGGTCTAAATAGCCCCAAGCCTCTTGCACAGTGTGTAACCCCTCAATGAGGGCATTGGCGCTGTAGCCATGCCGTCGCAAGGTGGCCTCGACCAATTTATAGCGGGTGTCTGTTTTTACCGTAGTCATAACCCTATTCCTGTTTCGACCGCATTCCACTCGAATTGGTTAATTCCCAATTGACAGTCACTTGCCCCCACGAATCGAGTACCTGCATATAGTCGGTGCGTGCCATCTGATCGGGGTTAAATGTGGTGATGTGGCTCAAGTTGCCTTGAATCTGATAAACCGATTCATAGCCGCGCCGATCCAGCCATTGCGTCATTTCTTGCAACACCTTGCCAATGTGCTCTGCCCCATATTGCAGCAATGCTGAGGCCATCATGGTCACTTTTGCGCCCGCCATCAGCCCTTTCAACACATCTTTATAAGTGTGCACCCCAGTGCTAATGGCAAAATCGCTATCAACCCGCCCATATAACAATGACACCCAGCGCAATGGCAGCCGCATTTCACCAGAATCGCTTAGACGTATACGAGGCGCGACATCAGCCTCATCAATTTCGATATCGGGTTGATAGTAGCGGTTAAACATCACCAAGCCTTGTGCGCCAGCTTCGGCCAGCCTTTGGGCAAAATTGGGCAATGCGCTAAAAAATGGGCTGAGTTTCATGGCGATGGGGATATCGATGACCTCTTTAACCTGCTTCAACAGCGTCACATAACGGTCTTCGACCTCGGCGCTGCTGATGGCGCGGTTGACGGGAATGTAATAAACATTTAGCTCAAGCGCATCGGCCCCAGCCTCTTGTATTTTGCGGGCATTTTTTACCCATGCCCCCGGGGTAATGCCATTTAAACTAGCGATGATGGGAATATCGACGGCCCGTTTGGCGCGGGCGATCAGCGCAAAATAATCATCAGGGTCAGCGCTATAACTGGGCGCACTAAAAGCCGCACGGGCACGCATTCGCGGTTCGTGGCTAAATTCTTGATATTGTGCGTAAGGCGTGGCCTTATTCGCCAATTGTTCCTCGAATAACGAGTATAAGACAATGGCGCTTGCCCCGGCAGTTGCCAATTGCTCGATACTACCAACAGTGCGCGACAGCGGCGAAGCAGAGGCAACGATGGGGTTTTTTAGGGTTAACCCCAGGTATTGGGTAGTGAGGTTCATATGCCCCAAGCCTAGTGAGAATATGTGGCATATGCAAGTGGGGAATGGTTAATCGCAAACTGGTCAGGTGGGTAATGGGCAACTGGTCAGGTGGGTAAATCGTTTTCGCCAAATACACTATCCCTGCGTATTTGGATCGGGCAAAGCCCAATCTAAACATGCAGGGATAATGTATTCGGCCTTATCGTTTAAACTGATAACTTACGAAAAAAACGCATCGTCCGTTTAATCGATATATCCATCAATTTATAGGCTATAACCGCCAAAAAACCGAACGCGAAAACAGAAATAAAAAAAGCAAGTAATAAGTCCATAGAACCCCCATCTAACATTAATACCTTCGCCATCTCGCCCGTGAATAAATTCACGGTCTAAAAATTTCAAACGCGCTAAAGCGCGTTCGCCGCACGCTTAATGCGTTTTAACGCATTTGTTTGTTTCAGACCGTGAATTAATTCACGGGCAGGCAATCGCAAATTGGCGAAGGTATTGATAATTAAGATTAATGAAAAATCTAACACCGTAGGTAGTTACCTTTTTTCTTTGTGATCTTCGTGCGCTTTGTGG
>CAZLOF010000573.1:0-3484 GCA_964560745.1 uncultured Thermoflexus sp. | reverse complement strand
GATGTGCACCGTGCGCAGGTGCTTATGACACATCGTATACCCCTTTTACCCTTGCCGCTTTCCGAGCCGCTTAACTCAATGTGCCGTACCCTGTTTTCCGGGGCGTTTCAGCACGTCATGTAACTAGTCGTCAGGTAACTGGGCAATCGCTCGAAACAGGTTGGCGGCGAACGGCGCATCTGCCGCCCTCGGCGCCAATCGCGTTTTACCTCACGATCAGGAGGGAGCCGCATAACCCAGCGGCTCGGGGGCGGTGCTTCATCCATCGCATCCGCGCGGAAGGCCGTGTGTCCTCAGGACGGCTCGCAGGAGACGGCTTCAACCGCCACGTCCAGGCGGGGACTGCGATAACCCTTTTGAGCAGTCCAGGGAGCCGGCCTATCGCTGCCGGCTATGCGTGGGGCAAGTCGCGTATCATGCGCATCGAAGGCCCTCGAGAGCGTGAAACGACCCGTTATCCCAACCGGCCTGCGCCCGTCCTAGCTCTACGTCGGAGTTGTCCTCGATGGATCGAGGGCTTCCATGTGAGAGACGAGCCTGTGCCGGCAACAGCCGAGCGATTGCCAATGGCCGAAGAACCGGCCGATAGATTAAGTGCGCGCAGTTTTCATAGTATCAAATTCCTAGTGTAGAGTCAAGGATATTCAGCGGAAAGGCTTTCGAGAGAGACACGCTTTGGTTTGACGTATTATGAAAAATACTCGTATTGTTTGAATAAGTGATAGGGGAATAAGGATCAAAGAATGTTCGGCTGGCGTGCAGGTATCGTTTTACTTCTGCCGATCCTGTTATGCGGGTGCTGGGAAGCCGTTGTGATAGATCTCGGCGGCAGGCTTGTTCTCGCGGGTGTCGGCGCGGTCGCTGATGCCGTCTCTGATGACAGTCCGAGTGCTTCCACTTCTTCCTCCGCGGCAACCGCTGTATCGGCAGATGATAAGTACTGCCTGAAAGCTAGTAGCAATCTAGGCTACCAAGCCAAGGGAGGTAAGTGCGTGGCGGGTGACCAAGCTGTCACGTCTACGCAATACTATGCATCAAATGTCGATCGGCAGTCTGACGTGGAAGATGTCGATAAGACGACTTATTGCTACGATGAAAAACTGCGGCTGGCTTATACATCGGCAAGTGGCGATTGCCGTAACGAAGATGCCAAAATAAATAAAAGTGAGTATCTCTTAAAGCGCGCGGAGCGTGAGGGCGAGAGACGTAAAATTAGAATTCGATAAATGTATAAATTGGTGAGGAAAGTATGATAGCCGAAGAGCCCAAAGATTTAAAGCAAGATGCTGCTTTAGAGGCTATCACATCTGGTAAAGAAGACTGGAAGATCTTTGAAGATAAGCATGTCAGCGATGATTGCATTCTAATAAAAGGCAATCTCGGAGATTTAAAGCAACATGAGTTAGTCTTTAATAGAAAAATAAAATTCTTAAACTGTGATTTTAAGAGATGGCCTTTTGGACAATGCATCATCAATGCGTCAATGAAATTCATTGGCTGTAAGTTTGATGGGTCCGAATTTCAGCTAAGCTTTGTTCCCGACGTAGATGAGACAAAGTCCAGCACAATAGAATTTGACCGATGTACCTTCAATAGCGTCATTGAGTGCCAGCGTACTAGTAAGATTTTGATACTTCAGAACTGTATAATCAAAAAAGGGGTTAAGTTTCTTTATCCCGTAAAAGGCTCGGTAAGTATTATTGGTAACTGCACCAGTTTTCATGGCCCACTTGTCGCACGCGGGATAAATTTTTCAGAAGACTTGGTGGTTCATGGCTTTAGAATAAACTCTCTCAAGGACAATCAGATACAAGTTGACAATGGAATTCAGTTTGCGGGTGCGGTGTTTCAAGAGAAAGTCGCGTTCACAGATTTGCATGTTACGAACGAAGTTGATTTTAGCGGGGCCAAGTTTCAGGCTACCACGCAATTTACTGGAACAGTATTTGAAGAGGCTCCTAAGTTTCACGGTGCTTTACTAAACCCGGAGACGCTGTTCGACCCCATTGATCGATTTGACAAACAGTTTCCAGACCTCACGTCTAAAGCTGCAGAAAAAAGATATCAGACGCTCAAGGTTTTGTTTAGTCAGCAGCAGGCGTTAGGTGAGCAGCTGGGATTTTCTCGGCTCGAAATGAAAGCTCACAGCTATAAGATAGGCTGGCTTAGCCCGCATCGTGCATATGGATGGTTTAGTGACTATGGATTGTCGTGGTGCGTACCAGCGCTTTGGTTATTTGCATCGATGCTGTTCTTCGCAGTAATTTATTCGCTGATAATGGCGATGCGGCATACGTGGTCGGACGCGTTGCTTTATAGCATACAGAATGCATTTCCATTCGTGAATGGTGTGAAGCAGCTAGCCCTGAGTGATATGATTGCTTGCCGCTTTCATTTAGTTGCCGCTTTGATAGTGCTTCTCCAGACTTTATCTTCGAGTGTTCTTTTGTTCTTGGTCGCACTCGGAATCAGAAATCGGCTGCGTATGAAGTAAGAATCTACTTGTTCCGATAAGCTGCGATTAGCCTGTCTTCATACATTAGTGCTCATACTCTGAAAATGGTGTCGCGATATGCTACAACACATGCGCTGGTCAGCCGAGTGAACGCGCGGTTAGTTTGATTTTCTGTAAACAGAGAAAGTAAAGGCTATTGGGAGCGTCTTTCGAGGATAGTTTCGCTCATCCCTAGCAAGATGCAGACGCCGAAGCCGCCGAAGAAAAGCAGGGCGGCTTGCCACCATTCCCAACCCCATACACTTACAGCGCCGGTGAAGCCTGCTATGGTTCCAACTAGCGGGAAATAGGCTACTACGAGTGCAATAATCCATGCGAAGAAGCTGGACATGCCTGTCCAGTGTGCGATGCCATCAACGGTAGCAAATAACTGAACTAAGCCAAGTCCGAGATACATTAGAAAACCGATGACTTGCATTTGACACCTTTCACAAATTTATATCAACTATAAGTCGCATATATGCAGATAGCAGATCAAAAAGTTTTATGCGACTTGGGCAATTAACTCCTCAATCCTGAATTTTGCCCGCAGTGACGCGTAGCGTCTTTTGAGTACTACTCGACTATTCAATGGAAATGTTAGACGGCAACTTGAGCAGCTTCCTGCTAAAGCTGTAAGGCTGACAGAATATGGCTGAGACGAGCAAACGCCGCCGTCTTCGCGCACTAGAATTCGTTATTGGAAAAATGAGAACTGCATGGTGTTACGCTGCGATGCTGACACTAGCGATATTGTTGGTTTTCTTAGCTTCCACTTCGTTTGCAGTGGCTGAATCCGAGTTGAGGTCGTGTGAATTTGCAGAAAGTTTATGTGCGAATTTCATTTTTTATGTAGCGAAGCAAAAAATCATAAAGAAAGAGGTGAGGGAAGCCAGTTCTTGTATGAAGCAGGCCATAGCCAGTTGCTCGCGCGACTCATTCGAGTATAGCGCTGCTCGCGCCGGGCCTTGGCGGTTGGCGCAATAGTTG
>CAZLOF010000572.1:0-3496 GCA_964560745.1 uncultured Thermoflexus sp. | reverse complement strand
GCTCAGCAGCCATTCGCCCAGCACCATGCCGACCAGACCGGTGATGACCACGAAGACCGCGGCCAACTCGGCTTGTCCACCCATGGCGGGGGCGGCGGCGATGGCGAAGGGGGTGCTGATCGAACGCACGCTCAGGCTGCGCGCCAGCAGCTCCGGCAAGCCCAGCATTTGACTGAGCCAGAGCGTGCTGAAGACGGCTGTAGTCATGCCCACCAGCACGCCGATGATGACCGCGAGTGATAACCCGATGGGAATCTTAAACAGATCGGTGAGCAGCATTTTTGTGCCGACAAAGGTTAGCACGACCGATAAGCCCAGTTTGAGGTAATGGAACTTATCGATGACACTGGCTAACACAAAGTAAAGCGAACGCAAGCCCATAATGGCAAAAATGTTTGAGGTGTAGACGATGAATGGGTCTTTGGTGACGGCAAAGATAGCCGGGATGGAGTCTACGGCAAACACAAGGTCAGTGCTTTCGATAACGAGCAACACCACAAACAACGGTGTTGCCATCAATTTACCGGCGTGGCGCACAAAAAATGATTCGCCCTCATAATGGTCTGTCACTGGCATGAAGCGCTTTAACATACGCACCAACGGGTTATGATGGGGTTGCATTTCTTCGTCTTTATGAAATGCCATCTTGATGCCAGTAAAGACCAAAAATGCACCAAAGATGTAAATGATCCAGTGAAACTGTTTGAGCAAGGCGGCGCCTACCAAAATAAGAATAGCCCGCATCACCAATGCCCCCAATACGCCCCAAAACAGCACGCGATGCTGATAGGCTGCTGGCACTGCAAAGAAGGTGAAGATCAGCACAAATACGAAAATATTATCGACACTGAGTGATTTTTCGATGATGTAACCCGTTAAAAATGATAACGCGGCTTCTTGATTGGTATAAACACTGCCCGGCGAGATGCTATTCCAAAAGAAATAGATGAGCGTGTTAAAACACATCGCCAACCCAATCCACACCACACTCCACGTCAGCGCCTCTTTTACCGACACCGCGTGGCTGTGACGATGAAAAACGCCCAAGTCGAGCGCCAACATCGCCAGCACAAACACATTAAATGCAATCCATATCCAAATCGGTCCTTCAATCATAAGTTCTCCTTTTCTCGTTACGAGATATAAAAAAATATTTTAAGAACCGCGGGGCAATAAAAAAGCGAGACCCCACGATTCAACGTGATAGTCTCGCCATAGTGCGCAACCAATGCGACTTGTCGCATCACCGGAGCTTTAAGCTCGTATTGACGATGATGCAATCTCATTATCTGAGAAGGCTACTCCCTAACAGGGCTTTAGTGTATAAGGTTTTATGAAAATTTTATGAGTCTAAGTTAATAGATTTATAAATATAGAACGCTGTCAGCTTGACGGTGCTTTGGCTAGAGCAGATACCGTTAAGCTATGATAATGGGTGATGCAAGCGCCGTCGGCCAGACGGCGCTCTGGTTGAACCTAAAAGATGTCATATTTACTTGGTTTCGATATTGGTGGCACATTCACCGATTTTTCATTGCTTAACACGGCAACGGGTGCGTTGCGCACCCACAAGCGCCTAACCACCGCAAAAGACCCGGCCCAAGGGGTGATGGATGGGGTGCGCACCTTATTGGAGCAAAATAAGGTGCCGATGTCGGCGCTCGATACGGTGTATCACGCCACAACTTTGGTTGCCAATACCCTAATTGAGCGCAATGGCGCTAAGGTGGCGCTGTTATGCACAAAGGGGCATCGTGATGTGCTCGAAATTCGCACTGAACAACGTTACGATGTCTATGACTTGTTTTTGCAGTACCCACAGCCGCTTGTGCCGCGTTATTTGCGATTGCCGGTGAATGAGCGCGTTGATCGTGATGGGCGGGTGTTGGTGACACCGACCGAAGCTGAGATTGCGCAACTTGCTGCGCAATTGGTGAATGAGCAAGTGGAGGCGGTGTCAATTGCGTTTTTACACAGCTATCGTAACCCGATCAACGAGCAACAAGTGGCGGCTTGGCTGGCCAAGGCCTTGGGCGACAAACGTGATTTGCCAATATCGCTATCATCGGCGGTTGCACCCGAGATTCGTGAATATGAGCGCACAAGCACGACGGTTGCCAATGCCTATGTGCAACCCAAGGTGCGCGGTTATTTGGCGCGTCTGATCACATCATTAAAAACCGAAGGCTATGCGGGGCGTTTGTATCTCACCTTGTCATCGGGTGGCAATGCCAGCGCCAACACGGCGGCGCAATACCCCATTCGCCTGGTAGAGAGTGGGCCGGCCGCTGGCGCGGTGGCGGCGGCTTATTTTGGCGCAACGGCGGGTAAACAAGATTTGGTGGCTTTTGACATGGGCGGCACGACGGCTAAGATTTGTGTGATCGAAAATGGCGTGCCAGAATTGGCGCGTGAACTCGAGGTGGCGCGGCTACACCGATTTAAAAAGGGTAGTGGGATTCCGCTGCAATTCCCTTCTATCGATATGATCGAGATCGGCGCGGGGGGCGGTAGCATTGCCAAATATGACTTGTTGGGCTTGCTGAAGATTGGCCCCGAAAGCGCAGCCAGTGACCCGGGGCCGGCTTGTTATGGCTTGGGTGGCACTGCCCCGACGGTGACCGATGCTAATTTGTTATTGGGATACCTCGACCCTAATTATTTTGCGGGCGGCAAAATAAAGCTGCACCCAGCGTTGGCGCAACAGGCATTTGCGGCGCTTGCCACTCAGGGCGGTCAATTGGGCATCACCCAATTGGCGTGGGGGGTGCATCAGTTGGTCAATGAGAATATGGCTTCGGCGGCCAAAATTCATATTATTGAAAAAGGGCGCGACCCGCGTCAATATTCGCTGTTGGCCTATGGTGGTGGTGGGCCACTGCATGGCGCTGGCGTGGCTAAAATTTTGGGAGCGAATGAGGTGCTTTGCCCATTGGGGGCGGGGGTTGGCTCGGCGATTGGCTTGCTCATTGCGCCGGTGTCGTTTGAAATGGCGCAGTCATACCCCATTAAATGGGATAACGCTGATTTGCAAGACCTGAATCGCTTGTTGGCAGAGATGGCGCAAAAAGGCCGCGAGCAACTGCTTGAAGCGGGTGTGACTGGCGAAATGACGGTTGAGCGCAGCGCCGATGGGCGCTTTGTTGGGCAATTGCATGAGCTAAATGTGCGTTTGCCCGATGGTGAGCTAAATCGCCAGACTCAAGATGCGCTTCGGGCAATGTTTTTTGCGCGGTATCGCGAGAAATATGGACATTTGCCGCATAGCGCCAGTGGCACACCCGCCGCAATCGAGTTTATGAGTTGGCGCATTACGGTGCGTGGGCCTCAGCCACAAGTTAAATTTGCCCGTACGCCGCCTTTGGCAGCAGGCGCGGCGCGTAAAGGCAGCCGTCTGGCTTATTTTGGCGAGCATGGCTGGTGCGACACCCCGGTGTATGACCGCTATGCGTTAGCGGCAGAGGTTAAGCTTGTTGGCCCGGCCATTATTGAGGAA
>CAZLOF010000571.1:0-3513 GCA_964560745.1 uncultured Thermoflexus sp. | reverse complement strand
CTTGGGCTCTGTGATCGTGCTGATGCCGCCGCTTGGAATGACAGAGCGCGAGTTGGACAGGTTGCTTGATATTACTTATGAATCAATTAAAGAAGTGACGGAATGAAAAGAAGGATGAAGGATGTAGGATAAAAGGGGAGCAATTTGGGGGATACAGTCACCTTGTCACCTTGCCACCTTGTCACCTTATCATCCTGCTCTCCTGTCACCTTGTCAGCCTGCCACTCTGCCAACACAACAACGGCACACATAAGCAAAGGCAATTGGTCAAAATTGGTGCGCCCGCGCATGAGGGCACAAGCCGCAAATACGTAGACATAAAGCGCGGCAAGACCTTGCCGCTTGAGCACAAGCCACAGACAATAAAAAATGATGATGAGCTTGAATGTGATGTCAGAAATCAGCCAATCCGCCAAGAAACTAAAATTTTTTAGCAATTCAATCGGATACATGCGCTGGCTAGGGTCAAACAAGGTTAAACCGCTGATGACATTGAGCACAATTTTGCCGACATTTGCTAGCAAGCCGGTGCGCACAGTGTCGCTATAACGGGCATAAATGTCGCGGTTAAAGATGACGACATCGCGGTAAAAATCGCCCAAGGCCCCATTCAGCCCCAAAAAGCCAAAGCTGCCCAACACAACACCGATAAAGGGCGCAAGAATAAAAGCCGTGCATAACGCCGACTCAAATTGGCGCTGACGGGGTAGGCGATGCAAGCGGCGCGGCAAAAGCCCTGTGCTAAATGGCAGCGCGATGCAGACGAAGGTTAGCCCAACCGCAAACAGGGTGAGGGGGTTGGCGAGGATGGCAATGGCGGCAAAAAAACCGACTAATGATATTGCCCATAGGTTTGGCAAGGGGCGATGGCTAACATAGGCGAAGCCGCCCGCAAATACTGGGGCCAACGCCACTGCCGCCAATGATTGATAGAGCATGAGATGACCGAGAAAAAATGGGCTGACGCAAGCCCAAATCAGCCATGCCAGCGCCCCAACGCGCCAATTGCGCAAGATCAACCCGACGCTGCCAAAGGCCAACGCATTGAGAATAATGACGGCCAGACGCGCATTAAAAATAGAGATGCCAAACAGCTTAAAAAAAAGTGCGGTCCAATAATAGGCAAAGGGAAAATGATGCGAAAAAAGATCGCGATAAAGCACACTGCCGTCTAAAACGATCAACTGCGCCACAGCTACATTGTCGGCTTCATCGATATAACCGCCGATGTTGGCAAAGATGAGGCTAATACCGAGGGCAGCTAAGGCCACAATCAGCCAAATGCCACGCGCAAATTTAGGCGACAAGCTTCCAATCTCCTTCAAGTGCAATCAGACCATAGCGTTCAGCCGTGCCGCCCGGCACAATACGCAATTTGGCAGCCTGATACCAATAATCATATTCGTGCGATTCTTGGCGGTCGTAGGCCGAAAACGAAAACCAATATTCGCCGGGCAAGAGCGGCAGTCGCTCGATCCGATAATCGATGATGCCCTCGCCGTGAATACGTGGAATGCTGTAATTAGCCATGCCGCTATGCGGCCCGGCAATATTGGCCCCCGAGGCCGCATGTTCGATACCGATGCCAAAAATGGGGTTTTCGACGGGTTGTAGTGCGTTGTAATAAATACGCACCACCAACGGCGTGAGGGGGCTGAAGGTAGGCCGCAAATGCAAATGCTCGTTTAAAAATTCGACCTTCTGGATACGCACTTCACCGCTGCCGGTGCGCCCAGTTGCCCATTGGGTCACGCCTTTGCTCGTGCCTTGTTCTTCGAGCACCGCACGGTAATAGGCATCGCTCACTTCATGCACATCGCTATCCATGCGCAAACGCCCATGATCGAGCCACAAAGCGCGGGTGCATAATTGCTCGATCGCGGGTAACGAATGCGATACCAGCAAAAATGTCACACCTTTGCGTTTTAGCCGCAACATATATTCTTGGCATTTCTCTTGAAAATGTTGATCGCCGACGGCCAAGGCTTCATCGACCAACAAAACCTCTGGGTCGAGATGCACCGCCACCGAGAAGCCCAGCCGCGCATACATGCCGCTTGAATAATGTTTAACCGGGGCATCGATAAAGTCGATCAGCTCGGCAAATTCGATGATGGCATCGATTTTTTTCTCGATCTCTTTGCGCGACAGCCCCATGACCGCGCCATTTAGCACAATATTGTCGCGCCCGCTCAGCTCAGGGTGAAACCCAGCCCCTAGCTCAAGCAAGGCCGTTACCCGCCCACGCACCGCCACTAACCCCGATGTCGGCGGCATAATGCGACTCATCAGTTTGAGCGCTGTACTTTTGCCCGCCCCATTCGCGCCAACCAAGCCCACCGATTCACCACGATAGATGTTGAAATTGACATTTTGCAATGACCAAAATTGATTATTATCAGCATCACTCATTGGTTTGTGCTGCAACGCGTTTTTAATGCGGTTAAAGCGGCTGATAAAAAGCTGTTGAAAGGTGCGAGGTTTATGACGATCCAAACGAAAACATTTGGAGACATCATTAAATTCGATAATGGGTTGTGAGGGCATCATGCGGGCGCGAGATTATACCCATTACAAAAAAATCAGTTATGCTTCGGTGCATGTCACAACCCATTTTAAAAATCGAGCGCGACGGACACGTCGCCATTCTTACCTTTAATCGCCCCGATAAACTCAATGCGCTTTCGCCCGATCTCATGCAACAATTTGGCGCAACGCTAGATGCCATTAACCGCGATGACGAGGTGCGTTGTGTGGTCATTACCGGCGCAGGCGACCGCGCCTTTTCGGTTGGCTTTGATCTTGATGGCCTCGAAATGCCCGACACCACGCCCGGCCTAAGCGCCGCCACCAACTTCAATTTTGACACCATCATGAAGATTTGGAATTTGCGCATCCCGGTGATCGCGGCGGTGAATGGCTATGCAGTGGCGGCGGGATCAAACATTGCCATGATTTGCGATGTGACGATTGCGTCAGAAAAAGCCAAATTTGGCGAGCCAGAAATTCGGCACGGGGCGCTCTCGCCGCTGATGTTGCAGCCTTGGTTTAACAGCAACGCCAAAATGATTCATTACCTCTATTACACCGGCGACACCATCAGCGCCGATGAGGCCTTGCGGCTGGGTATGATTGCGCGGGTAGTGCCACACGCCCAATTGTTGAGTGAAGCCGTGCGTATGGCGCAACGTATTGCGCTGGTGCCGGCCTATTGTGTGCGCATGACCAAAGACAGCCTGCGCCGCAGCTACGAGATCATGGGTTTTGTCAACGCCCAATATCAGCACAAGGCCAACGATACGTTGGTGCTCGGCGCACGTGGCATCCCCGAAAAAGACCGGTTGTTTGGCCTGATGCAACAAGGCGATATGAAAACCTTTTTGCAAGAGCGCGATGGGCCGTTTAAGAATTAATGGTCAATTGTCAATGGTTAATGGTTAATGATTCATGAACCATCAGCTATTGACCATTGATCATTAACCATTAACCATTAACCATTAACCATTAACCATT
>CAZLOF010000570.1:0-3520 GCA_964560745.1 uncultured Thermoflexus sp. | reverse complement strand
GGTGAAATCGGCCCTTCGTCTTTTCGGAATTTACTCTAAATCAAATTTCGGGTCGTGATTTCGGCCTCACTCATTTACATATTTCGCCACGCGCTCGCCAATCACATTCAAACTCGCTTGCCAAAAAGCCTTGTCACGAATGTCAATACCAAAACGGGCAGCAAGGTCAGCCGCATTGGCATCGCCGGTGCTAGCAAGCAGCGCCTCATATTCGGGCACAAATGCCGCCCCACGCTGCTGATAAATCGCATATAACCCAATCCCAAACAACAGACCAAACGCATAAGGGAAGTTATAAAACGATAGCCCCGGGTAATAATAATGGGGTTTCCATGTCCACATATAGGGGTGCAGATAACGCTCATCGAGGCCATCGCCATAGGTGGCCTTTTGCGCCCGCACCATCATGTCACACAAATCTTCTGCCGATAACTCGGCCTTGGCTCGCCGCCCAAACACCTCTTGCTCAAATAAAAAGCGCGAGGTAATATCGACAATCACTTGGGTTTTGCCAATTAGGTCAGTTTCGAGAATGGCTAACGCTTCGTCACGGTTACGAGCTTCGCGCAAGGCGGCCTCGGTCACAATGGTCTCGCAAAAAATCGAGGCTGTCTCGGCCAAAGTCATGGGGGTGATAGCTTGCAGTGGCGTTTTTTCATTCAAACATTCATTATGAAATGCGTGTCCCAATTCGTGAGCAACAGTAGACACTTGATCAAGCGAGCCATCAAAATTGCATAAGATGCGCGACTCTTTGACCGCTTGCAGTTTCATACAAAAAGCCCCACCGCGCTTGCCTGGTCGTTGTTCTGCGTCAATCCAATTTTCGGCAAAAGCACGTTTAGCCAGCGCTGCCAAACGTGGGCTAAACCCAGCAAATTGCGTTTCAATGAGTGTGCGACATTCCTGCCAGCTATACGCACGCTCATGCGAGACAATCGGCGCAAACAAATCCCACCACGGCAAAGCATGTTGCCCCATGCGTTTGGCCTTGGCTTGCAAATAACGACGAAAGATTGGGAATGAGTCGCGCATCGCCCCCAGCATGGCATCCAAAGTCGGTTGATCAATACGCGAAGCCTCAAGTGCTGCATGTAAAGGGTCGGGACGACCCCGTTTTTTAGCTAACGTAATTTCAGCACCTTTTACGCCATTCATACAGGCTGCCAATGGCTCCTGCACCGTCTTCCATGCAGCAATTTCAGCTTCATACGCCTCGCGCCGCACTTCGCCATCTGCATCGTGCGACAAATTAATTAAAGCCGGCATCGACATCTTCTCGATTTTGCCGTTGCGCTCAAAATCAACCGTCAGTTGCGAGGTTACGGTACCCTGCAATTTATGCCATGCCATCGCCCCACTCAATGAAAGCTCGGCTGCCAGTGATTCCTCGGCCTCACTCATCATATAACGGCTTTCTTCAACCTCTTCGCTCAAATAAAAGCTGTGTTCAGCCACAACGCCGCCTTGGGCAAGAATCGCAGGCAACACATCGGCAATACTGCGCAGCCAACCTCGAAATTGCACATTCAATTGGCGTAGTGGCACGCCCATCATCTCAATCTGCGACAGCGTTTTCTTGGCAACAGCGTTATACGAATCAGTGGTAACAAAAGCGCGGGTATAAGCCCCTACCGTCGAATACAACGCACTCAGTTGATTCACTTGCTGCAAATAATCGCCCAATGCCTGATGAAGCGCAATTGGGTCACGACTAGCCGCCAAACAATGCTGTTCAAATTGTTGCTGTAGGGTCTTCAACAACGTCGTTACTTGCGTCAGCGCAGCTTCAAATTCAGGTGAATCAAGGCTGGGGTAAACATTAGAAACATCCCAACGGGGGAGGCGATTGTGAGGAGCAGAAGAAAAACTAGCCATTTAATGAGGTAATTGTAAGCTGTGAGCCGTGAGCTTTGAGCTTTGAGCTTTGACCCATGAATTATAAGCACGAGTCATGAGTCATGATTTATGATTGAAGCACACAACTCACAACCCATGGCTCATGGCTCAAAGCTCACGGCTCACGGCTCAGTTTTAGCCGCCAGCAGCCCCCTCGCTGGTGCCATATTTCAATAAATGGGCATAGTTTGACTCAAACCGATTTAGCAATTCAGTGGCTTTCGCATCATAGGCCGCGCCATCGCGCCATGTCGAGCGTGGAATTAGCACATCATTGGGCACGCCCGGCACATATTCGGGAATATGCAAACCAAAAACGGGCTCGGCATGATAAGGCACAGACTCTAGCACCCCATCAAGCGCCGCCCGCACCATATCACGAGTATAAGCAATGCGCATACGATATCCCGTACCATATGAGCCGCCTACCCAGCCAGTATTAACCAGCCAACAGTTCACATTATGTTTTTGCATTTTTGCTACCAACAAATCAGCATACACTTGGGCTTTATGCACCAAAAATGGTGCACCAAAACAAGTGCTAAAGGTGGCTTGTGGCTCGGTCACGCCTTTTTCGGTGCCTGCCACTTTAGCGGTGTAACCCGACAAAAAGTGATAAGCGGCTTGTTCTTTGGTCAGACGGCTGATGGGGGGCAATACGCCAAAGGCATCGGCAGTTAACATAATAATATTACGCGGATGCGGCCCCGTGCCGGTCGGCACAGCATTTGGAATATAAGTCAGTGGGTAGGCCGAACGTGTGTTTTCGGTATATCGATCAGTATCAAAATTCACACGGCGGGTCTGCTCATCCAAAACCACATTCTCAAGCACAGTGCCAAATTGGTTGCTCGCCGTCCAAATTTCTGGCTCCGATGCCTTCGACAACTTTATCACTTTAGCGTAACAGCCGCCCTCAAAGTTAAAAATGCCGTTGTCGCTCCATCCATGCTCATCGTCACCAATCAGGCCACGCGTTGCATCGGCGCTAAGTGTCGTTTTGCCGGTGCCGCTCAGGCCAAAAAAGACCGCCGAAGTGCCATCATCGCCCACATTGGCCGAGCAATGCATCGGAAAAACCCCCTTAAGCGGCAACAAATAATTCAGCACGGTAAAGATCGATTTTTTCATCTCACCGGCATACCAAGTACCCCCAATCAAGATAATGCGTTTTGCAAAATTCACAATCACAAATGTTTTGCTGCGGGTTCCATCACGGCCGGGGTCGGCATCAAACGTCGGGGCACACAAAATAGTAAATTGTGGGGTAAATTCAGTTAAGTCAGCCGTCGGCGGGCGGATAAACAAATTGCGCACAAAAAGTGCATGCCATGCAAACTCGGTCACCACGCGCACCGGCAAACGGTATTGCTGATCGGCCCCTGCATATAAATCTTCGACATACAATTTACGTGCCGATAAATACGAGGTGACGCGAGCATAAAGCATGTCAAATTGTTCACGGCTAAAGGGCTGGTTCACCGCCCCCCAATCCACAATTGCGCTGCTCGAATCTTCGCACACCACAAATTTATCTTTTGGCGAGCGCCCAGTATGAATACCGGTGCGCACCACAAGGGGGCCTCCCGATGCAATTTTGCCTTCGCCATTCAAACTCGCC
>CAZLOF010000569.1:0-3523 GCA_964560745.1 uncultured Thermoflexus sp. | reverse complement strand
ATTCGTTGGACCACCCTCACCCCAGCCTCACAAGGCCGTTTGATGTTCCCATGTAATGCTATATGGCGATTTATTGGGCTGGACGGCATTTTTAGATGTGGTGGGGCGACGAGTGCCGCCTGCCACCTTGGCCCAGCTATGGAGCGAACGCGAAGGTTTTATTTGGGCCTATTGGGGTGTATTTGGCACACTCAATGTCATTATGCCGACCTGGATTTACTACATGCTGAATGGGTTTGCGGTTTTGGCTTTCATCGGGTTGGCACGGGCCATCGTTCAAAATATTCGCCACCCCAAGGCCAAAAACCACATGCACTTTAACCCAGCCATTTTGTTATGTTTATTTTTTCTGGCGCTCACGTTTGGCGGGTTAATTCGTTGGACCACCCTCACCCCAGCCTCACAAGGCCGTTTGATGTTCCCATGTATTGCGGTTTTGGCGGCGGCAATGGCCTATGGCTTAGGGCGAATCCATCGCATCGCGTTGTGGCTGGGCTGTATAGCGCTGATGAGTGTCGCCATTGCCGCCCCATTCGTTTATATTGCGCCCACTTATGCCAAGCCTGCCAATGGTTGGCGCGAACGCTTACCCATCGCCCTCAATGCCAATTTTGGCGGCACCATCGAATTGGTCGAAGCCAGTGTCGGCCCCAGCAACATCACCCCCGATTCAGAGCCAGTCATTCAATTCAATTGGCGCTTAACTGCCGCCCCGCCCAAAAATTATAGTGTTTTTGTGCATTTGGTCGATCAAAACAATGTGATCTTAGCCCAACGCGATATGTACCCCGGTCAAGGCAGCCTCGCCCTTAGTGAACACTCCAGTGGTTTTATGTGGAGCGATCATTACGCCTTACGCGTATCCCCTTTAGCCCCGCCCCCCAAGACCCTGCGCTGGCGAATTGGGGTATATGATTTTGAAAATGGTCAGCGGCTAAAACTGCCCAACGGCAACGATTTTGTTGAATTTGGACAAATACAACTGCAACATAAACCCAACCAGCCAAACACGAATATTGATGACAACGGCTTGTTGTATTTTGACAATGGGGTTGTATTACAGCGTTACGAAGTGCCCCAAACCATTTTGCGCCCCGGCGAAAAATTTACGGTTACGGTTGATTTAGTCTTATCGCCCAAACAACGCGATGCCTTACAACACGATAACAATTTGTCCATTCAATTGCTCGATAATCAGGCGCGTAAAGTGGCCCAACGTGATCTAACCTTGCCACGCGCCGAGCTTTTGGCCGCAAACACCGCCCGTAGCCTGACCCTAGACATTGCCAAGGATGCCCCACCCGGCGAATATAAATTGCTGATGGTCATGTATACCCCCGACGAGAAAAAAGGCTTCCCTAAAATTGGTGCTTATGACAGCCGTAAACAATTTATGGGCGATCAAATTGAACTAACCCGCTTGCGGGTGCAGTAAAAACGCGATTAAACCGCAATGCCCACGCGCACCGTAAACCAAAATGTTGAGCCGCGCCCATCAATGCCTTCGCTGCACATGCCAATTTGCCCATTCATCAACTCGACCAATTGCTTGCTAATGGCCAAACCAAGCCCAGTGCCGCCAAATTGGCGGGTTAATGAATAATCGGCCTGCATAAATGGCTGAAATAATTTTGGCTGGTCTGTGCGTGACACCCCGATGCCGGTATCGACCACCTCAAAACGCAACTCAATTTGCTTGGCATTGGGCAAATTGGTTAATTGCGCCACAGGTTGGGGCGCGGTTGCACACATCACCTTCATTTGCACACTGCCAACCGTCGTAAATTTAATCGCGTTATTGAGCAAATTGACCAATATTTGGCGCAATCGGGCCTCATCACCCAACAAAACCATGGGAACATCGGATGCGATGGCCGTCTCGAAACTTAAATTTTTCTCATGCGCTTTGGGCATCAACATCGCCACCACCCGATTAATCGCCGTATCAAGATCAAACCGCTCGTTTACCAATTTAATTTTGCCAGATTCACCCTTTGAAAAATCGAGAATATCATTAATAATTTCAAGTAACGACTTGCCCGAAGTGTCGATCAAATTCGCAAATTCACGTTGATCGCTACTCAATGGGGTATCGAGAATCAACTCGGCCATACCCAAAATAACATTAAGCGGGGTGCGCAATTCGTGACTCACCACCGCAATAAAATCCGATTTTGCCTTCGAGGCCTTAATCGCGTGATCGCGTGATTGTGTTACCGAATTGTAGAGTTGGGCATTATTTACCACCAAGGCCGCTAACGAGGCAATTTGCTCAAGCGATTTCACCTCATCTTGGCTAAAGCGTTGCTTCGGGTCATTGTGTGATAACCCCAACACCCCAATCACCTGTTTGCCCAATTTCAAGGCCACACCAATAGTGGCATGATGTTGGTTAAATAATGTTGCCGTGCGAAAAGGCCATGTTTGGTAATCATCAATGACAAATGTTTGCCCAGTGGCCCAAACCGTGCCATTTAAGCCGCTGCCATAGCGTGGCTGATAAGCCCAAAATTGCTCAGTGTTATAAATGCCAACTTGTATGGTTGGGGTTAAAACTTTCTTTTCAGCATCAACCAAATATAAAAAACCATTGTCGGCCTTGCACATCTCTAAGGCCCGATGCACAATGGTTTCGAGCACTTCTTTTAAATTAAATTGTTGCGATGCCAGCGCTAAAGCGGTGCGATTAAGCGCCTCAAGCAGCATATTCCGCCGCCGTAGCTCGGCCTCACGAATATTACGCTCGGTCACATCAGTTACGGTGAAAATTAAGTTGATTGCGCCATCTTCCTGCACCATACGCGCATTTTGCACCACCACATCGATCACAGTGCCATTGGCCTTTACCGCCCGAATCTCATATTCTTTGCCTTCGCCACGAATTTGGCGTGCTCGTAACTCTTTTAACCGGTCACGGTCTGGCGGGTAGACAATATCATACGAGGTGTATTTGCCAATCAGGGCCTCGCGTGAATAACCTAACAAAATTTCAAACGCTGGGTTAACATAACGATATCGCCCGTGTTCGTCGGTTACACTAATCGCTTGTGGCAAATGGTCCATCAAATAATGATCAAAATTGATTGCCGGGCGCACAGCAACTGCGCTATCAGGCATATAGCCATTTTGATGCACGGATGGTGTAATCATGACATCTTGATTAATAACAATATCTGGCGCTAACCCAAATCCCATTACTTCATTTTAGTATCAAATTAACAAATAAGTTGCAACGGAGTTGCAAGCACTCTAGGTCTTTTGATGTATCTAGTATACACTAACTGAAAGTATCTTTTTGTATCAAGTGATAAATAAGTGTATTTTTAATAATTGGGGGCATCTTCAAAAGACGTAATGCCGAACTCACGATCACTTTGTGTTTGGCGAAGGCTTTGCCCTCTTCAACTACCAAGTGATAGTGAGTTCGGCGAAAATTTGTTTTATAGCTATCCAGAAAAGTCTTTTCCGGAGGTTTTCGCCGATTGCACTATATCCCTTGCCAAGCGTAGCTTGGCAAGGGATA
>CAZLOF010000568.1:0-3529 GCA_964560745.1 uncultured Thermoflexus sp. | reverse complement strand
CGGCTCTGGGTAAATGTAAGTGTAGGTGCGTAATTTCTCATGCACTTTACCGCCTAGCAGTTCATAAGCTGGCTTGTTAAGTGCCTTGCCAACTATATCCCAACACGCCATTTCGATGCCGCTCAAAATGCCAAGAATGGAGGTATCTGGGCGTTGGGTATAACCGCTGCCATAAATATTGCGCCATAGTTTTTCAATATGAAATGGGTCAGCCCCAATCACTTTGCGTTCGCACACATCTTCGATCATTCGGGCAACCACGTGTGGGTGAAATGGCACTGAATAGACTTCGCCATAGCCGACAATGCCGTTATCGGCGATTAATTTTAAAAATATCCAATATCGCCCACCAAAATGAGGGGGCGGCACGCCCACCACAAACGTTTTTACATCAACTATTTTCATGAGATTTTATAAGTTTATTGGCTTAGCCGAGGTGGTTTAAGCTGCTCATCTATGCCACGTAAACTGCGAGATCATTCTATTGAAGGCCTGTGCTGTTCCACGTGTTGGCACAATTACAGGTTTGTTTCATGGTGAATTGGGTGGGGTTTAACCAAACCCTGCATCATTGCATCGTTATGCCTAGTTTGCTTCTACAATAAGATTGATGCGTTTTATAACCTGATGTTGTTAAATAAGTTAGAGAGAAAAATCTCTCTTGGTTGTTGCCATGCGTAAAGGCTTAAGTTTGCGAATTAAATTGTTATCGACCATCACGATGGTGTTGCTCGTGTTGGTTGTGGTGCAATATTATGTCGCTCGCACTGCCTTAATTAATGGGTTTGACCATCTTGAGGCTGATCGTGCTGATATTGGTTTAAGTATCACACGTAATGTGATTGAGCAAAATTTGTGGCAAATTGCAGGTTTTACCCAAGATTATGCTTTTTGGGACGATGCGATTGCTTATGTCGAAGATCAATCTGAAGAATTTATTGAGTCAAACCTTAATCCACAAGCATTTAACAACTTAAAAATAAATATTGCTATTATTACCAATGCTGAGGGCAAACTGTTATTTGCACGTTCGGTTGATTGGGTGAGTAAAACCGAAATACCGATGCCACAATCTTTGATTCAATTGACATCAGGAGATGGGCCATTGTGGCAACATAAAAACAAGGAAAGCTTTTATACAGGTATTGTATTGATCCCTGAAGGGCCAGTGCTGGTTACTTCCTATCCGATTTTAGATAGTAATGGTGAAGGGGAAGTGCATGGTATGTTGCTTATGGGGCGATATCTTAATGAAAATTTGATCGCTAGTATTGCCAATACGACAAAAATTCCACTTAAGGTAACTTTTATATTATCGCCTTTAAGCACAGAAAATGCTCAGTTGCGTAATGAACTGCAAAATAAAAATGCTGTTATTAAGCCGTTAAACAATGATATATTGAGTGCATCGGCGCTATTAAATGATATTTTTGGCAATCCCACCATTATTTATAGTATCGAAATTCCACGAGACCTTTATTCTCAAGCCTTGGCCACTACAGGCTACCTTTTAGGGTCGTCATTGGTTGTGTTTGTGATTATTGGGCTAATTAGCTTGTTATTTGACCGATTGGTATTGCAACGCATCGTCAAACTTACCAAGCAGGTGAGCGAGGTGGGGAGCCAATCTGTCATTGCGCTTAGCCGCCTGCCCCACGCCGATGGAGGCGACGAATTAGGACGCTTGACTGAATCGATGAATTCGATGTTGGAACGAATTGAGAATAATATGATCGAGCGTCAGCGGGCTGAAGACCGTGTTTATTTATTGGCACATTACGATCAATTGACCCGTTTGCCCAACCGTGCTTTGCTTAATCAAATTGTTCAAAAAGCGATTTATGAGGCACAAAAAAATAGCGGGCAAATCGCACTTTTTTTCTTAGACCTAGACCGTTTTAAAAATATTAATGATTCACTTGGGCATGATGCTGGTGATGAATTGCTCATTAAAGTCGCTGATCGATTACGGGCATTTATTAGCGGGCGGGCTTCGATTGCACGTTTGGGGGGCGATGAGTTTGTCATTGTATTGCCTGATCTATTGAATATTGCGCAAGCTACGGCATTTGCACAACGTTTAGTTGATGCGCTTAACCGTGTGTGTACGCTAAAGGGGCAAGAAGTAAATGTGTCAACCAGCATTGGGATCAGCATTTACCCAGATGACGGCATTGATATGGACACATTGTTACGCAATGCAGACACGGCGATGTATCATGCGAAAGAAAATGGACGCAATAATTATGTAATATATGACAAACGTATGAACGCTCACGCGGTTGAGCGGCTTCAGCTTGAGTCGAGTTTGAGCCATGCCATTCAACGCAATGAATTGGTGGTGCATTATCAACCTGTGGCCGACTTAATGACTGGGCAGATTATTAGCGCCGAAGCCTTAACACGCTGGAATCATCCTGAATTTGGGGCTATTTCGCCCAGTAAATTTATCCCTATTGCCGAAGAAACGGGTTTAATTCATGAGTTGGGCGAATGGGTGTTGAGAACTGTTTGCCAACAATTGCGTACATGGCTTGACCATCGTGTGTCGGCGGTGCCGATTGCGATAAATATTTCAGCTAAACAAATGCAAAACCCTCATTTTTATCAAAAATCGTTGGCTGTTTTGGCTGAATTTAATATTCCAAGCAGTTTAATTATTTTTGAATTGACCGAAAGCACCATCATGGCTGATGATGAATATTCGGCTGCTGTGTTGCCAATGTTTCGGGCGGCAGGGATTCATATTGCAATGGATGATTTTGGCACAGGGTTTTCGTCATTTAGCCGCCTTCATCAAATTGCAATCGATATTTTAAAAATAGACCGCTCCTTTGTTTGGCAACTTGGGGCTTCTGTGAGTAGCGCTAATGTGATTAAGGCCATTATTAAAATGGCCAAGGCACTTAATATTCGGGTGGTTGCCGAAGGGGTAGAAACCGAACAACAAGCTGAATTTTTGCGGCAAAATGATTGTGATGCGATGCAAGGCTTTTATTTCAGCAAACCGCAGTCTGCCATTGAATTTGGCAGCCAATTGCGGAATCAATTTATTTATACGTCTATGATTGTTACGCCTATGATAACGACTCAGCCGCTTATTGACCCCAATTACCCAATGATAATCAAACAAAATATTACTAATACACCACAGTTAGCTTAAAGTGAGGCTAAGAGAGCAGATGCCAAATTGATAATAGGTTTTACCCCAAATTATCGAGATGATACCTTTGTGTTTTATAACAGCAATTTTGTTGCATAGATATTTACCATGAGTATCCAGTATGATCTTTGGCGGAATTATAAAATCCGTGCGATAAACAAGACTATAGTCTTACCCTATATATGCAACGTTTTAACTTTTTTTCACTAAAATAGAGGTGGATATGATTGGAATGATTCATTGCCATAGTTTGCATAATTTGGTTTTCGGATAGGCTTTGATCAAGTCTTCAATATCCACTTGAGACATCAAAAATAGTGTCATGAGCAAGTCGTTAAGTTTGCGCACCAAGGTATTGGCTACTAT
>CAZLOF010000567.1:1993-3529 GCA_964560745.1 uncultured Thermoflexus sp. | reverse complement strand
TGTCGACATATTTCTTTGATTTGTTCAGCGATGTTTTTCGGTTGCAGACATAAAAAACACCCCTAAGCATTTGCATTCGGGGTATTTATAGGCAAGCACACAAGGCAAACAAAAGCATCACGCATGATACGCCTGACGGTGCGTCAGCATAGCATCATAAATGACGCAATACGAATGACGCATTGCGTTGACTGCCTTCTTTATATCCAGACTATACGGTCGGCACCAGAGTTACACTGGTTCCTGCGTGCCTCTCAACACGCTCGTGGGCTATACCACCGATCGGGAATTTCACCCTGCCCCGAAGGCCAATATTTAATTTTAGATTTTGTATTTACGATTTTAAAACAGGTTTGCGCCAATTTCAGCATATTGATGAGTCGGGGCACGGCATGCCGTGCCCCTACTCATCGTAAATCGTAAATTTACAACTTGATTTTAACGTCATTGCCATCGACCATACATTCATAAATGGGAATGGGGCCAGCGGCTGGAAAAGTCGCTTTGCCAGTATTTAAATCAAACTGGGCTGCATGACGTGGACAAATAACACAGTTCCCAGCAATTTCTCCCTCGTTGAGGGGGCCATCGTCATGGGTGCAAATATCACCAAAAGCGCGAACACTACCCTTTAGCAATACTAAGGCAATAGGTGTCTCATTGACATCTATTGCCAAAATTTTGCCTTCTTGCAGGTCACTAAATTTAGCGACAGTAATGTAATTTTTCATGAAAATTATTTCTCAATGGGCAATCCAACCCCGTTTCCCCATTCGGTCCAACTGCCGTCATAGTTTTTTACACTCGGATAACCGAGCAAATAAGTAAGCACAAACCAAGAATGTGAACTGCGCTCGCCAATGCGACAATAGGCAATGATGTCTTTGTCGGGGGTGATCCCTTTGCCGCCATAAAGTGCGGTCAATTCTTCGCGTGATTTAAAAGTGCCATCTTCGCGCACGGCTTGGGCCCAAGGGATGCTTTGCGCACCCGGGATATGCCCACCCCGCAACGCCCCTTCATTGGGGTAATCTGGCATGTGCATACGCTCGCCGGTGAATTCTTGTGGGCTGCGAACATCAACCAAGGTGCCTTTGGCTTTAACATGCGTTAGCACTTGATCGCGAAAGGCGCGGATTTTTCTGTCATCACGCTGAGGTGCAATATAGTTGGCTGAGGCATAAGTGGGTACTTGGCGTGTTGTTTCACGTTTTTCATCGGCCCATTTTTTGCGCCCACCATTTAAGATTTTGGCATTGGTATGACCAAACAATTGAAAGACCCAAAAAGCGTAACATGCCCACCAATTGTTTTTATCGCCATAAAAAATTACGGTGGTGTCGTTGCCAATGCCATTGGCATTCATCAGTGCCGTGAAGCGCTCTGCATCGAGATAGTCGCGAGTCAACGGGTCATTAAGATCAGCCACCCAATCAATATTCACTGCGCCCGGAATGTGACCTGTTGAATAAAGTAAAGGGTCTTCGTTTGATTCGATGATGCGAATTGTCGCATCATTCAGATGAGCCGCAAGCC
>CAZLOF010000567.1:0-1983 GCA_964560745.1 uncultured Thermoflexus sp. | reverse complement strand
ATTCTGTGCTTACAAGGGCATCTGGGTTTGCATAAGGTTGATTGTCCATAAATTTAAACTACAAAGTAAAAGTAGAAAATGTGAAATGATATATTATTTTTACGCGCCTTTTGGATGAGATGGAAATTAGTTTTTGCCTAAGTCACTACGCCATTTATTACAAAAAGTGTTGCCGATTTCACGAGCTATCTCCCATAGCGTAGCTATGGGAGATAGCTCGTGAAATCGGCCTTGCATTTTTATAATAATTTGCACTATTTTCGACATCTCGACCGTGAATAAATTCATAGGCGAGATTTTCAAACCAACTCACGTTTAATTGTCAGCAAGTATTCATTCAAATATCGGTTAAAAATCCAGTATAACAGTTGACAATCTAAGCAACTCATGTAAAATTCATACTTGTCAGAAATCAAGGAAGTTTCTTGACAAAACAAATAATCAGGTTCCAATATAAAATATCCGAGGAGAAGAATAAAGAAAGAATGAATAACAAATTTCTTGCATTCACCGCAGTAACAGCCGTTGTGCTGGCAGCCTGTGGTGGCACCCCAACTCCGGCTCCCAAGCCAACCGAGGCTCCTAAGCCAGCCGCCCCCGCCGCAACAACGGCACCTGCCGCAGCCGCACCAACCGCAGCTCCCAAGCCAACCGATGCCCCCAAGCCGACCGAGGCTCCTAAGCCAGCCGCTGGCCCAGAAACTATCCGCATCTATTCGAGCTTTCCGCTCCAAGGTTCATCGAAGAGCAGCTCAGATCAAATTAACAATGCAATCGGTATTGCCATTGAAACCCTCTCAAAGGGCGGCTTGGTTTGCGATGGCAAATTTAAGATTGATTTCGTGAAGTTGGATGATAGCACCGCCGCTGCCGGCAAGTGGGATGCCGCAACCGAACAAGCCAACGCCACCAAGGCTGTAGCTGATAAGGATGCGATGGCCTACATCGGCACATTGAACTCTGGCGCTGCCAAAGTTTCAATCCCCATTTTGAACCAAGCCAAGATGGGCATGATCAGCCCCGCCAACACCTATGACGGTTTGACCAAACCAGCCGATGCAGGTGAGCCAGACAAGTATTATCCAAGCGGCGTGCGCAATTACATGCGCGTGGTGCCAGCCGATGGTTTGCAAGGTGCATTCAATGCGCAGTGGACTAAGGGCTTGGGCGCAAAGAACGTTTACATTTTGGATGACACCGAATTGTATGGCAAGGGTTTGGCGGACGTGTATGAGAAGACCGCCAAGGAAATCGGTTTGACCGTGTTGGGCCGCACTGGTATCGATGGCAAGGCTAAGGACTTCAAAGCTTTGGCAACCAAGATCAAGGGTTTGAACCCAGATTTGATTTACTACGGTGGCATTACCGATAACGGCGCAGGCCAATTGGTAAAGGACATTCGTGGCGCTGGCATTAAGGCCATGTTTATGGGTGCAGACGGCATCGCCGGCCCAGCATTCATCAACGCTGCTGGTAAGGACATCGCCGAAGGCATTATGGCAAGCGCCGGTGTCGTGCCATTCAACTTGTTGCCACCCGAAGGTCAGAAATTCGAGAAGGATTTCGCCGCCAAGCTCGGTATCAAGAAGGAAGACTTCGAAATCTATGCTAAGTATGGTTATGCGGCTGCTGAAGTGACCATGAACGCCATTAGCAAGGTTTGCGCCAAGGATCGCGATGCCATCCGCAAGGCCATGATCGAAACCCAAGGGTTGAAGACAGTGGTAGGCACCATGACGTTTGACAAGAACGGCGACACCACCGACACCACCATGACTGGTTTCATCATCACCAAGGGTGAATTGACCGAAACCCAAGCCAAGTTGGCGAAGTAATTCTCAGTCGAGACTACATTCGTTAATTAACAAACACGCCTTCGATTTGATAAATCGAAGGCGTGTTTGTTTTTTCTCAATAAACAGGGGCTATTTAATTCGCCGAACTCACTATATGGCTTTTGATAGTATGGGCAAAGCCCATACT
>CAZLOF010000566.1:0-3544 GCA_964560745.1 uncultured Thermoflexus sp. | reverse complement strand
CAATATAGCAATTTCTTTTGCCGTAGGAGCCGATAAACCTTTTTTAATAATTAAACGAATGACTCCGGGGTAAGCCTCATCATTGACAACGGGCCAGTTATATTTATCGATTGCGTCTAAATCGTCAAAACCCATCGCCGAAACTTCGCCATACATCATCGAAAATAGGTTGAAATTAAGCATGTCTTTTTCGTCGCTGGGGCCTTCTCCATTCATCGCAAGCTGCAACTCACTAAGCGATGCATACAATGCAAGACCAAATTGCTCGCCGCCATTGCCCAACACCACGCCATAATAGGGTTTGGCATCTTCAGGATAACGAATTTCGATGACATCGTTATTCCACAAACCGGACCATGGAGTCGCTTGATAATAGGCCGCCGCCGCGTCAAAATATTAAGCCATCATAGGCACAGTAACACCAGGCACTTTGCTCAAACTTGCGGTTTCTGGCACATCCATCATCTGGCTCATCTGGGCAGACAACCCTGCGGCTACTTCATCAAACGCTTTGCGTGATTGAATGGTTAGGCATTCAATTGATAACTCGGCAAATTTGGGTTGCAACGCAGCCTGCAATTCTGAAGTTTCTACAAATACCCGTTTTGCACGCATCGGCTTCAAACGGGCTGGGCTGGGCATTGGCTTTACCATGCCTTGCAAAACATATTCAAATAAATCATCGGGAGTCGGGTTCTCAATTGATAAATACATGCCCCGAATCATTTCAATTTCGCCTTCAAACACAAAAACGCCATACGGGCGGCGCAATGGTGACTCGTCGTCATTATCATCTTCAGGAACAAAAGTGCGCAATTTAGCGACACAAACATAAATATCTTTGTTAACCTGTTTTAATTTCAATAGATCGTTTATTAATTTTTTATTCATCATCAAAGATTCATCCTTTATTGAAAATTGGACAATAAAAGATGAAAAAAAGCAAAAATCACGCCAGCCCACATTACAAAAATAAGTGTAATGATGTGATTTCGGCAAAAGTCTGTTTTACAAATCTGTTTTATAAAACAGTCAATTTAAATCCGTTGGGCCTTTTTAATTTGCTCAAACAATGGATCTAAGCGCTCAACCGCCATCTCATGCTTTGCAGCACCAATCGGGTCTTCAATTTGGTCGAGGGGCACACCCGACATCACCTGTAATGTGCTTAATACACCATAGCCTAGCACCTCTAAATCATAGCCACCTTCAAGCACACAAACCATTTTACCGCCACAAAATTCATCACTCAGTGCCGCCATAATGTGCGTAAGCTGGGCAAATCCCCCAATCGAAACCCGCATATTGGCAAGCGGGTCGCGCCAATGGGCATCATAACCCGCCGAAATTAAGATAAGCTGGGGTTTAAATTGACGCGCTTTAGGCACAATCAACTCATTAAACGCCCGCACATAACCTTTGTCCCCAACCCCTTCGGGCAATGGAATATTCATATTAGCGCCAACGCCATTCTGCCAACCAATTGCGTTTGAGGTGCCTGTGCCGGGGTAAATCCCGCCATATTGATGGGCCGAAATATAAAGCACACGCGGGTCATCATAAAAAATAGCCTCGGTGCCATTGCCATGATGCACATCCCAATCCACAATCATCACACGCTCAAGGGCAAATTCATCTATGGCACAACGTGCGGCAAAAGCCACATTGTTAAATAAACAAAAGCCTTCAGCATGATCGGCATAAGCATGATGACCCGGGGGGCGCGGTAAGACATAGGTGCGTTTAATATCACCTTTCATCACCACTCGCGTCGCTTCCATCGCAGCCCCAGCCGCCAATGCTGCTGCATCAAAACTAGCATCGGTGGTATAGGTGTCGCCACCATCGAGCAAACCACCGCCAAAGGCACACGTGCGTTCAAGATCACGCACATAAGTTGCTTTATGCACACGGCCTAATTGCTCATTTGTCGCGGCGTCAAATGGCAAAGCGATCATTGTATGAGCAGCCTTGCGCTGCAAAATATGCATCACAGCAGTCAATCGCCCAGCGTGTTCGGGGTGGCCGGGCATATCATGCTCTAAAAACTTAGGCGAGTAAAAGGTTCCAATTGGGTTCATGGCAATCGACGTATTTGTTTACATTTTACCTTTGCAAAGCATGGCTCCCATCATCACGCACAGCAAGCCACACTAAGAAAATTCCAACAACCAAAATAATCGCGTTAATCACAAATGGGCCTTCTCGAAATACATCGTAAATCGCCCCCATGCCAAGATAACCCACCACCTTACCCATCGACTGCGCCAGTGTATATAGCCCAAAGCCTGTACCGCGTTTTTTACCACCAGTTAAATCAGCCACCAACGCTTGCTCGGCAGGCACAGCCGCAGAATAGCAAATGGCCTCGACGGTAGCAAAAAGCACCAACGGCAAAATGCTGGTCATAAACGGAATCAAAATCGAAAAAACAGCGCTCGCCCCCAAGCCAATCATCATGGGCAATTTACGCCCATAACGGTCAGACAAATGCCCCATTCTCGATGGCAACGAGCCAAGCACAATTGCAGACGGGCCATAGGCCAACGCAATCCAAGCAGGGTTAGAGGTAATATGATCGCTAATAAACTTGAGCAATAAAGGTTGAATACCATATGCAGAAGCGCTGGTAAGAAAAACAATGACCAAAAGTGCATATAAGCGCCACCCAAATTTTGGAGTTGGCGTATCATCATAGGTCAATACCAAATCACCACGGGTATCTTTAATACGGGTTACGCTAAACCATGTTGCAACCAATGCCCCAACTGCATACAATGCAAACGCCAAGGACCAAACATCCGGCGTAATCGATAATTCACCACGCACGTCATAACCCGTCGCCAACAAAATCGGCACCATTAGAATAATGCCATACAGCCCCCCGCGATACTGCGATTCTTCGGTTAAGCCAAAACTGCTGCCCCGCCCTGCCCCAATTGCCACATCACTGGTGATAGTATAAGCCGCAAGCAACATAGTGCCTAATGCAAAGCCATGCGCGGTGCTGGCTAAAAATAATACCCATGTGCTACGTGCAAACGCAAATAACACATTGGCAAGCAACATTAAGACCACCCCAAACACCAAAAAGCGTTTGCGCCCATAATGATCAATGGCACGCCCAATCAACGGGCGCGACAAAGCAGCCATAAATGCACTTACCGAAAGCAAACCGCCTAAACCAGTGCCCGATATTTTAAATTGGGCGGTATAAATGGGTAGAGCCGCCGTCGCCACCGTAATCGACAATGATGCCAACATCACAATCCAACGCATCTGACCCAACTGGTCTTTTGGCATTTCAGGTTTATGTTTTACACTATCATTCACTCCATTTCGGGGTTCAGGGTTTCTGCTTAATATGTTTGCATTAATTAAGGTATCAGATACAGGCGGTATTCTTAATGCATCGTTTGATGCCGGCGAGATAGGCATGACAGCTTTGTGATTTTACTCGACCGCTATTGGAACTTAGTTAGAATAGATACTTGTAAAAAAAACGTAAAGCAATGATTGCCTTTATAGCGTCTTCTGTATCTTC
>CAZLOF010000565.1:0-3545 GCA_964560745.1 uncultured Thermoflexus sp. | reverse complement strand
GATAGGCTCTGTTCTATACTTTGGGCATCGCCGATATCAGCATAAACCGCATTAAAAATAGGCAAAATGGCGGATTCGACTGGAATATGTAACCCACATTGCGTCATCATCGCCAATAGCCCCACCGTTTTCATTGCCACTGTTTTGCCGCCAGTGTTTGGGCCGGTAATTACCAAAATGCGGGTTGTAGCATTAAGTGTAATGTCGATTGGCACAACAGTTTCTGGGTCAAGCAAGGGGTGACGGGCTTGAATAATGGCAAATTGGGCGGTGTCTGTATTTTTGGTGTTATCGTCTTTGCGCAAATTGGCTGGGGTTGCATGAAGCCGGTCGGCATATTTGGCTTTGGCGAGCGCAAGGTCAAATAGCGCCAGTTGCTCAACTGTTCTTAAAATTGAATCGCGCTGACTGCCGACTTGATTTGATAGTGCAATCAAAATGCGCCGAATTTCATGTTGTTCAGCCAACTGTAATTCGCGCCAAGTGTTATTTAACTCTAAGGTGGCGAGTGGCTCGATAAACACCGTTAGCCCACTGGCACTTTGGTCATGTACAACGCCTGCCACCCGCCCTTTAAAATCGGATTTGATCGGAATGACATAGCGCCCATTGCGTTGGGTAATGATTGCCTCTTGTAAATAAGTGCTGCTGCTGCCAAGAATATTTTGCAATTTTTGCAGCAAACGATCATGCGCGATGCGCACTTCGACCCGTATTTTGCGTAATTCAGGCGATGCGTTATCACGCACCTCGCCGCGATCATCAATACAGCGGGCGATGTTTTCAACCAACTCAACCTGTGGCTCGATCAACTCGACGATTTCATTGAGGCGTGGGTAAATATTGGCATAGCGCGTGATGGCGCGTTGCACATTGCGGGCGCTGTGCAAGGTTTCGCGCACGTCCAGCAATTCACTTGGTTCCATCATGCCGCCGCGTCCGGCTCGCATAATCATGTCGCGAATATCGCGTGCCCCGCCAATACCTAAGGTGTCATTGGTTTGTAATGCTTGGCGAGCCTCGCTGGTTTCATCTAATTTTCGGTTTACTTCCGTTGGGTGTGTGCTGGGTTGCAAGGCGTGGGCCAACTCAATGCTAGCGCTAAAGCTGCATTCTTTGGCAAGCTGCTCTAAAATTTTGGGCAGTTCGAGGGTGTTAAGGTGTTTGGCGAGCACGGGTAGTCATTGAGATTATACGAGATTGGCTGATGATCATAATCGTGCAGACAAGTGCTGTGATGACGCTCCATAGGTTGTATCTAAAATCGCAAGTAAGGCTGATGAAATAAAAGGCCAAACTGTTTAGAAAGCCACTGAGTGCAAATTCTGTGATATAGATATCAAGGTCACACCAATTTTGCGATTTGTGTTTTGACCACATCCCCCAGAGTTTAAATGTTTGCCAAGCAAGGATAAGCGTGAGCGCTAGTGTATAGATCCAACCACGAAAGAAAAAACTGTTGCGAATGAACTGAAGTCCATTCATTACCCAATCATTAAGCCACCATTTTGTAAATGTAATGTTATAAATATTAGGTTCAATTTCGGTTTGAAAAGGATAGCATACCTCATTTTCTGAAATCCCTAATTGGGCCTTGAATGCACCCCAACGATGTTTTGCATAACTAACAGGGTATTTTATGATAGCGGTTTGCCAATTATTTTTTAAATCTTCATATTCGCTTGGCAGTGTTGCTAACCCTAAATATCGTTTTGTGTTAGCACAACAAAACATAATATTGGTGGTTTTGGGTGTGTAAATTTTTTCGAGGTCTTGTAGGTTCCAAACTGGTTGATTGAGGAAAGGAGGTAATAAATTGATGTTTTCTGCTAAAGAAATACCAACAAGATCATGGATTTGAGCTTGTTGACCGGGGAATTGGGTTTTTCCATTAACAACAAATTTTGTGATTTGTTGCGCAGCGAAATAACTTAGCCCTGTTAATAAGGTGACACAGATACTAATAACGATTTTAGTGCGTTGGGTAGAGTGGTTATGTGTTGCAATTATCCATCCAATTAATAACGTTAGCGGCAAGACGGCGATCACCCCATTATGGCGCACATTAATTGCATAAAACAGGCTTATGATTGCAAGTAAAATTTTTAACCATGACCATTGATGTCGAATTGAAATAAGCAACGCAAACCCCATGAATAATGTGCTTGCCATTGCGACATCTTTCCAAATCGTGCTAAAAATTGCAAAAATGGGTGGGAATAACCCAATGATAAGAATACTAAAGATGCTGTATTGAATAGGGGGGTGTCTAAATAAATGGAAACTTAATAATCCAGCCGCTGCCCAATAGAGCAAATTGTGTATGACCAACATCCCCGCGGGGCCGGGGTAGACTCGATCAACGATTTTCCAAACTAACCCCATTGCTGGCGGATGTAAATCTGTGAAAGCTGATATTTGCGGAAAATGAGTAAATGCGGTAGCTCGTGCTTGCTCATATTGCAAGATTGAATCGGACGACATGTAACCGGGAAAAAAGGCGATGATGGCAAAAATAGCACCACATAAAGATATAGTTAAACATATTCTGTATCTAATGTGTATTTTTTTCATAAAAATTTTGGCATTTGAATGTTAGGGAATCGTTGCAGATCTCACCACCAATGATCGACATTTGGCTCCAATTAAATTTGCCACCTCGACCGTTTGCTGAATAAGTACTGCGGCCTTGGCTGGGGCTGGGAAACGATGCGAAGGGCCAAACATACACACTGATGCAATTATTTTGCCGGTCTCGTCAAAAATGGGTGCTGCGACACCGATTAATTCTGCGTTATATTCGCCATTGTCCCACGCATAGCCCTGTTTGCGAATTTTGCTGAGTTCGCGTTGCATAGAACGGGCGGTGCTGATGGTTGTTGAGGTGAACAACTGCATCGGGCGTTGGAGATAGGCCTCGATCATGGCCTCGGGTTGATAGGCCAAATATAGTTTGCCATCGGGTGATACATGCAACGGCAAGCGGGTTCCACTCCAATCACGCAGTTGAAAAAATCTCGGACTGTTGGCTTGGTCAATGTAATGGGCCATGTCGCCATCGGGCACACATAGCGTTAAGGTTTCACCTGATGCTTGTGCGAGCTGTTGTAAATAGGGACGGGCGATGGCAATCAAGCTGCGTGGCATACCTATATGGGCTGCCATCGACACAATCGATGGCCCAATGCGAAACCCTTCACGCCCCCCCAGTTTTTCTACCGCCCCCAAGGCGGCCAAGGTGCTTAACATGCGTGACACAGTGCTTTTCGGTAGATCGACCCGAATGGCAATTTCGGTTAAACTGACACCATCAGTGTTGGATGCAACAGCAGTTAAAATGTCAAAAGCACGACGGAGAGATTGGATATCGGACATTAGATTAAAAATTACGAATTACAAATTACAAATTACGGGTTTGAGTTAATTCGTAATTTGTAATTTGTAATTATTTTGCCATCCAGTGGTCAATCAATTGGCGAGCAATACTTAATTTAGGTGGAATCCCGATAACACCATTGCGAATTTCATCACGGGTTGTCCAACGG
>CAZLOF010000564.1:1443-3550 GCA_964560745.1 uncultured Thermoflexus sp. | reverse complement strand
ATAACTAACCATTTAAAATAGGGTGGCAGCACACGAGAATCTTGAGCAGTTGAGATAGTATTAAGAAAATATCGATTAAAAAAAAGACTTAAACTGATTAGAGTGATGATGGCAAACAATCCTAATTGTTGCGTTACAACGTCAATACCCCATACAAATGGATAAATAACTGCGTTTTTTATAAAACGCGCCCATAATAATGGAGAAAAGAGATGGGAAAATGTTGGGTCTGTGTAAGTTGCATATAGCCCTTGCGGCGCAAAAAAAATGTTGATGATGAAGTAATAAAGCATTGGCAACAAAATAAACACCAGACGAAAACGAATTAAACGCAACGCTGATTCAAAAAGCGAAAAATGCCGCATATAAAGCAAATAGACAAGCCACAGACTTAAGAATGGTAAATAGAGCACTAAAAATGACTCTGTGGCAAAACTCATCAAAAATAAAATCAAGCTGATCGACAAAGTGATATGCCGAATAATACGAGGCCAATGCGAACCAGCCAAAACCAGATAAACAGCCCAATAAAATTGAACTTGATTGACAAGCTGGGCATTGCTAGATTGATCTGGATAAGTTTGATAAGCCGGAAATACGAGGCTAAACAGGCTGATCAAGATTGCTACAGAATGAGGCAATTGCACTTGGCGACAAATTGCAAATATGAGCCATGTGGTCATTAGCAATACCACAAAAATAAATACTTTATGCGAAAAGATAGAAGGGAATAGCAGTCCGTCCACAATATAATATACCCCAGCTAATGGCCGTCCATGATCGCGCTGCCATTGATAAATTAAAGCAAAATTCCGATTCTCTATATGGGTATCAAACAACCATGCATCAAAATACAATCCATCATTTAATAGAAGTAACCCATGTGTGATTAACACCATCACACCCATTTTGAACAAAAGGGGCAGAGTATTTACAAATCCTGTCTTCACAATTAAAAACAAGGCTGGTGACGTTGCCACCACAAAAACTTACACTTTTCGTTTTATATTTCCGGCTTGTCGGTTTAAAAAGGTCAAAGCCTCGTCAAAATGCATATGCATCGCACGCCCAGCGGCATCAGCATTGCCCAGCACAATCGCCCGAACTAAATCTTCATGCACTGAATGTACCCATTCTAACTGTTGACGGTTACGTCTTTTATAAAGACTCTCATGAACAGTGGTGTTTAAGGTACTACGAATTGCACGAATAAGATGGGCAATGACCGAATTTTGGGCCGCCTCAGCAATGAGCAAATGCAACTCTAAATCAAGATCAACATAAGCATCAGCATTATGCACCTGAGATTTCATCTTAGCGATGAGTGCTTCCATTTTCTCGATTTGTTCATGGGTGCGCCGTTGTGCAGCTAATGTTGCACTTTGCACTTCTATGGGCTTACGCGCCTCCATAATTTCGTGAAATTGCACCTGTCCGATTGAAATGGCATAGCTAAAATAAAGTTGCAATTGAACATCACTAGGTGGGCGCAAAATTGCACCCTTGCCATTAATAATTTCAATTGCGCTTTGTCCAGCAAGCAAATGTAACGCTTCACGCACAATCGGCCGGCTGACCTTAAAGTCTATAGCAAGTTGTGATTCTGATCGCAACATATTGCCCGGACGTAAACCATCCGCAACGGCTTGCTCTAAAATATGTTGTGCTACTTGCTCAGAAAGCGTCGTGCGTAATAATTCAGATGTGCCTTGAAAACTGGCCCTACCTACCAACATAAGTATGGATGATATCATGTCACCTGTCAACCTGTCAAACAGGTAGCGCCAACTAAGTAAATACCTTAGAACAATTTTAGTAGAATATGGCTTGTTAATGATGTCAATTCGTGTTCTTGTCGTCGTCCTTATTAATACGCTTCTTGTCCTTGCGGGCAGAGGCTAATTTTTATTGGGACGGCACAACGTATACCGAATCGTATTTTACGCACAGGTTAAATTCTAAAAGCCCTCCTAACGGAGGGCTTTTTTATTTGGCTAATTTTGTTAACTTGATTATTTTTGAAATTTATATAAATTCATGGGTATCTTTTCAATAAAACGGGGTGAATAAAATAAATCTTCGTCAAAATCACTATATGGCCTTTGGA
>CAZLOF010000564.1:0-1433 GCA_964560745.1 uncultured Thermoflexus sp. | reverse complement strand
GCAGGGGCTTGCCCCTGCTTCCAAAGGCCATATAGTGATTTTGACATTACATCTTTCGGGTTTACCCCGAATTATTGAGACGATAAAGAAGACACGAATAAAGTATCACTAATTGACAAATAAGTTAGAAGAAAGGAGAGACAATGAAAAGAACTGGTTCGCAGATCATCTGGGAAACCATCATCAATGAGGGTATTGATGTTGTATTTGGTTACCCGGGCGGGGCAATTATGCCCGCTTACGACGCATTACTCGATTACACTGAGCGTGTGCATCATGTTTTGGTGCGGCACGAAGAAAACGCAGCTTTAGCCGCCGATTCATATTACCGCACCACCGGCAAAGTGGGGGTGTGTATGGCCACCAGCGGCCCCGGTGCCACTAACCTGGTCACTGGCTTAGCCAACGCAATGATGGACTCATCGGCCATTGTCGCTATTACCGGTCAGGTTGCGTCGCATTTGGTGGGCAGCGATGCCTTTCAAGAAACCGATGTGACAGGCATTACCTTGCCAATCACCAAACACAATTATTTGGTGACCGATTTGAAAGAATTGGCGCAAGTGTTGGCAGAGGCATTTTATGTGGCACGCAGTGGTCGCCCGGGGCCGGTGTTGGTCGATATCTGTAAAGATGTGCAACAACAATCGATTGACTATACGCCAATCAAAATTAACAAAGTGCGTGGCTACAAGGCCTTGCGTAAACCCATTCAACAAGACCTGCAAGCGCTGATTGGGAATGCTGGCAAATTGATTGATGCAGCAAAACGCCCCGTTATTTTGGCAGGGCAAGGCATTAAACATGCAGCTGCGCATGAGGAATTTAAGGTCTTTGTCGAGGAAAGCGGCATACCTGTATCGACAACCTTGCTGGGTATTGGTGTGTTAGATGAAGATCACCCGCAAAATTTGCGCATGATGGGGATGCACGGCGAAGCTTATGTGAATAATGCCATCGCTAATGCCGATTTGCTGATTGCTTTAGGGATGCGTTTTGACGATCGCGTTACTGGTAATTTGAAGATGTATGCCAAAAATGCCAAAGTCATTCACGTAGATATTGACCCGGCAGAAATTGGCAAAAATGTGCCCGCCGATGTTGGCATTTGCGCCAGTGTGCGCGAGGTATTGCCCCATTTAACAGAAACGCTTGCCGACGCGCAAGGTGTGACGAAATATAAAGATTGGTATGCCCAAATTAATGAGTGGCGCGGCGACACCAAAGCGCATGATGTGCTTAGTTTTGATTTGCCTGCCAATATGTTGATTGCGCCTCAAGTGATGCGAATTATTTGGGAAGAAACAGGTGGCGATATTACCGTTTGCACCGATGTGGGGCAACACCAAATGTTTGAGACGCAATATTTTCAACACACCCGCAAAAATCAGTTGATTACCAGCGGCGGTTTGGGCACAATGGGGTTTGCGTTG
>CAZLOF010000563.1:0-3552 GCA_964560745.1 uncultured Thermoflexus sp. | reverse complement strand
TTTCACCTCAGATACAGAAAACACGATACAGGTATAATAAACCCTGCTAGGGGATGCACTGGCTTCGACGGAAGAAGCATGGTGCGGCTGGCGAGTCGAGAGGTGTCCCTCGTCAAAGGCACAACAGCACTTACGTGCCAAGGTTAACTGGAACGCCGTTCCCGTCGCCGCTTAAGCGGTAAGGGTTCGTCGTCCGATCTTTTATAGGTCGGCGTCGCCCGTGTCCTCGTATTGGTGGGATGCGGTCGCGATGTAATAATGCCAATAGGCGCTTCGTCGAGGTTCGTAGATGAATTGGCGCTGCCTGACAGGCGATAACACGAGCTAGTGTGAGGTCAACTTTGCCGTTGGAGGTTAATCACGCGAAATTCAAACAGCGGCTACACTCGTAGGCAGGCGTAACAGCTTTGTTTCGGACCCGGGTTCGATTCCCGGCATCTCCACTTTTTGAGAAATGGGTGAGTGATTGAAGAAGGATTCAGTCATTCACTCATTCCAACATAATAGCCGCGCCAAAGCGCCCAGTGTTGCCTTTTTCTTCGCGGTGCGAAAACCATTCGGTGGTTTCACTGGCGGTGCAAATACCAGCCACTTCAACATTTTCAACCCCAGCTTCGAGTAATTGGGTTTCGGCTGCCTGCCACAAATTAATATGCGGTTTGCCGCCATTGCCGTTGGGCCAAATAACGACATTGCTTTTAACCGCTGCCTGAACCCAACGCGCTACGTCGGTGCCCACTTCAAATTTAGTGGGACCAATCGATGGCCCAACACAGGCCCGAATATCGATGGGGTTGCTGCCAAATTCGCGCATCATGGTTTTGATGGTAGCGGGCAAAACCCGTCGCACAATCCCTTGCCAGCCAGAATGGGCGATACCAACGGCTTTTTTGACCGAATCGTAAAACAAGACCGGCACACAATCGGCATAGCGCAAGGTGAGCAATAACCCGGGTGATTGGGTGACCATCGCGTCGGCCTGAAAATCATCTTTGTCGAAGAATTTTAGGTCGGCTGGGGTAACAACGCGCACCGTATTGCCATGCACAAGCCACGAGGTAATAGTGATACTGGGATCTGCCCCAAACGTTGCGTACATACGACGTTGATTTTCTCGCACAGGTTCGATACTATCGCCTGTACTGCGGCTAAGGTTTAACGAGGCATAATGCCCTTCGCTAACGCCGCCCAAACGTGTAAACACGCCGTGGCGCATTCCACGCTCTTGTAGTTGATCAAACTCGTAATACACGAGCGTATTACATGTCAAACGTTTCATTGATACTGCAATGGCCGACAATAAAAGCACTCAAAAGAAGCACTCAAACGGTTTGTATTGTATATCTAAATTTATGTTTTGCGTTTTCGCGCCTTCGCTTTACGCATTAAAACCTGTTTTGCCGAAAATATGATACTGAGCGCGGTCTCAGACTGAGTTTTTTGCTAATTTTGCTATTTCCTCAATTTTTGCCCGTGCACAATAGATACCCTATCCCCCGCTGGGGGTAGGGATACAATATTTGTATCATTATGCCCCCGAAAACACTGGGGAAACTTAAATTAATGAAATTTGAGATATTTTCATTCAAAAGCATGAGTTTTTGAGCGAAGCTAAAAAAGCCGGAATGTAGTATAATCTAAGCAGGTTGCTATCTTAGCTCAATCGGTAGAGCAATCGCTTCGTAAGTGATAGGTTTCGGGTTCGATTCCCGAAGATAGCTTAATAAAAGCCAGTTTCAGCTTGAAACTGGCTTTTGGTTTTTTATTGAAGTGGTAAAACAAATTTTCGCCGCATTCACCTCTTAGGATTAAAAGGCTGGCTTCTTTATTGGGTTGCGTTTATACTCAGCGTTTGCAAAAGACATGACTACTAGTGTTTCTACTCCCGCTCCATCCGATTTTATTCGCACGGCTGTGGCCGAAGATATCAAATCGGGGCGATTTACCCACATCAAAACCCGTTTTCCGCCTGAGCCAAATGGCTATTTGCATATTGGGCATGCCAAGGCCTTGTCGGTCGATTTCAATATCGCACAAGAATTTAATGGCGAGTTTAATTTGCGCTTTGATGATACCAATCCTGCTAAAGAAGAGCAAGAATATGTTGACTCGATCAAAGAAGACATATTGTGGTTGGGTTATGAATGGGATGAGTTGTTTTTTGCTTCGGATTATTTTGAGGCGATTTATGACTATGCAGTGCAATTGATTAAAAAGGGCAAGGCCTATGTGTGTGATCTGAGCGGTGATCAAATTCGTGAATATCGCGGCACGCTAACGGCCCCGGGTGTCGATAGCCCTTATCGAAATCGCTCGGTTGAAGAAAATCTTGATTTGTTTGCACGGATGCGGGCGGGTGAATTTGCTGATGGCTCGCGCACCTTACGCGCCAAAATTGACATGGCATCGGGCAACATCAACCTGCGTGATCCGGTCATGTATCGCATTTTGCGGGCGCATCATCATCGCACCGGCGACAAATGGTGTATTTACCCGTTATATGATTTTGCGCATGGGCAAAGTGACTCAATCGAGGGCATTAGTCATTCGCTGTGTTCGCTTGAATATGAGGCGCATCGCCCTTTGTATGATTGGTATGTGCGCGAATTGGGGATTTATGCCCCGCGCCAAATCGAATTTGCGCGGCTGAATTTGTCGTATACGGTGTTGAGCAAGCGCAAATTGTTGCAATTGGTAAAAGAAGGCCATGTGCGCGGTTGGGACGACCCGCGTATGCCGACCTTGTCGGGGTATCGCCGACGTGGTTATACCGCTGCGTCTATTCGCGATTTTTGCAGCCGCATTGGGGTGGCAAAAGCCGACAGCATGGTCGATATTGGCATGTTGGAGTTCAGCATTCGTGACGAGTTGAACAAGACCGCCCCACGTGCCTTGGCCGTGTTGCGCCCACTCAAGGTGGTGATCGAAAATTATCCCGAAGGTCAAACCGACATGCTGGATGCAGTTAATCACCCCGACGACCCAGCGGCTGGCACACGCCAATTGCCCTTTAGCCGCGAGTTGTATATTGAGCAAGACGATTTTCGTGAAGTGCCACCGCCCAAATATTTTCGTTTAACGCCCGGGCGTGAGGTGCGTTTGCGTTATGCTTATTTTATTAAATGTGTGGGTGTGGTGAAAGATGAGGCGGGCAATGTGATCGAGGTGCGTTGCACCTATGACCCTGCCACCCGTGGCGGCAATGCGCCCGATGGCCGCAAGGTCAAGGCCACCATTCACTGGGTCTCGGCCCCTCATGCGGTGGCGGCTGAGGTGCGTTTGTATGATCATCTATTCACCCAACCCAACCCCGATGACGTGCCGGAGGGCGGGCATTTCTTAGAGGGCCTCAACCCCAATTCGCTCGAAATCTTGCCAAATGCGTTTGTTGAGCCAAGCCTGCGCGATGCCACCTTGGGCAGCCGTTACCAATTTGAACGCAACGGTTATTTCTGCATCGACCCCGACTCGACCAATGAGAAATTGGTCTTTAACCGCACCGTCGGGCTGAAGGATAACGCGAGCAAATGATGACAAGGTGAGGGGGTGGGG
>CAZLOF010000562.1:0-3554 GCA_964560745.1 uncultured Thermoflexus sp. | reverse complement strand
CCTCCCTACTGAGTAGCCTTAAATCCAAAATCCCTAATCCTTAATCCTTATCATGAACAGACGAAAATTTTTAAAAATCAGTTTAGCAAGTGCAGGTGCGTTAACAGCCGCAGCCTGCGGCGGAAGCAGCAGCGCAGCCCCAGCCGAAATTCATTTTGGCGCAGGTTTGCCATTAACCGGTGGGCAAGCCCGTGAAGGTGGCTTGTTTAAGAAAGGCTATGAGTTGGCAGCCAAAGAAATTAACGACGCAGGTGGTTTGATGATTAAAGAATTTAACAAAAAAATTCCGGTCAAGCTCACCATGCTCGATGACAAAAGCGACCCAACCGCCAGCGTGCAAGTGTATGAGAAATTGGCAACCGAAGACAAAGTCAATTTCTTCCTCGGCGGCTACAGCACCCCACTCGTACAGGCGCACAGCATCGTGCCGCAAAAATATTCCATTCCTTATCTCAATGGCGGTGGCTCAACCGGTGAAATTTATCAGCGTAACAACAAATGGATCTTCGGCCTCATCACCAACATTGAGCGCTTGGCGACCACCTTGATCAAATTTATTGCGGCCCAACAAGATGCTGGCAAATTACCCAAACCAGTCAAGATTGCGCTATTGGTCGAAAACACCTCGCACGGCAAAGAATTTGTGAAAGGGGTTGAAGATGCCCAAAAAGCCTCGCCCGACCGCTATCAAGTGGTGCTAAATGAAGCCTTTGAATTGAACATCAAAGACGCAGACCCATTGATGCAAAAACTAAAGGCCGCCAATGCCGATGTATTTTTGTGCGATGCCCGTGTGGCCGATTACACCACCATTCATCGCCGCTATGTTGAGCTTGGCCTAAAACACAAAGTGGTGAGCTATGGCCCACGCGGCCCCGAAAAAGCCGCCCGTGATGCCATTGGCGCTGGCTCAAATTACATTGTGGCCGCCAATTGGTGGAACAGCGCTTTGGTTGACGAGCCATCAAAGGCATTTACCGCAAAATACAAAGCTGCTTATGCCAATGAAGACCCCGAATGGTTTGCCGCGCTCGGCTACGAGACCGCACGGGTAATGTTTGCCGCGATCGAACAAGCCGGCACGCTCGATAAAACCAAAGTGCGCGATGCCATTGCCGCTACCAAAATGAAACCCTCACTCGTTATCGGTGGCGAAGTGTCATTTGACACCGACGGTCAGATTAAAAATGACTATATGATGACGCAAAACCTGCCCGATGGCAAAGTGGCTGTTGTTTGGCCACCCACCCTCGCCAGCCAAGCCGCCATTGTGCCGATCCCTTAACAATTACGAATTACGAATTACGAATTAAAAAGCGTAATTCGTAATTCGTAATTCGTAATTTTTGATGACATTCGATACCTTTCTTAACCTATTTGCTGCCTCAATTTTGACGGCGGGGTTATATGCCACCATGAGCTATGGCTTGGCGCTGATTTATGGTGTCATGAAGCTAACCAATTTATCACACGCAGGGGTGTTAATGTTGGCGGCTTATGGCACTTATTGGCTCAATACGCTTGGCATCAGCCCCTATCTTGCGCCATTCATCGTCGTGCCATTGTGGTTTGGCATTGGCATCGTATGGCAACGCACCTTGGTCAAACGCATTATGCTCATGCCGCCTATTGCCTCACTCTTATTTTTCTTCGGCATTTGGCTCATCATGCAAAACTTCGCTTATTTGGTGTTCAAAAGCGATGTGCGTTCGATTACCAACGAAGCCACCTTACTCACCTATAAATTAGGGCCATTGGTGCTATCGCAAAATCGACTCATTGTATTTTTTGCCGGTATTACGGCACTTGTCTCTTTGCAATTATTCCTTACCCGCACCTATCAAGGCCGCGCCATTCGCGCCTTGGCCGCCGATGCCGAAGCCGCCCGTCTTTCAGGCATCGACACCGACCGCATCAGCGCTTTGGCCTTTGGGCTTGGCATTGCCTTGGCTGCGTTTGCGGGGTGTCTCATGGCCCTTATTTTTGCCTTCGACCCCGAATTTGGCCGCTCACATTTGCTAAAGAGCTTTTGCATCGTCGTGTTAGGCGGGTTAGAGAGCTTTGTCGGCGTGGCACTTGGGGCGATTGTGCTGGCGCTAGCCGAAAACTTCAGCATCCAATTTATGCCTGCCGCCTTACAAGACTTGGTTAGTTTTGTCCTCCTCGTCGTTGTGCTACTCACCATCCCAAATGGGTTGATGGGACTACTAAAGGGGAAGAAGTAGAAAGTGCTAAGTGTTAAGTGCTAAGTGGAATCTTCTACTTAGCACTTAGCACTTAGCACTTAGCACTATTTTATGAAGAATCGTAAAAATTTATTCATCCTTGGCGGCATCGCCTTGCTTGCAATCATTCCCCTCATTGCAAAAATAATTGACAATGGTTATTTGCAAACGCTGACTTTTTTCGTCATGATGTTTGTCAGCATGAGTGTGGCCTGGAATATCGTTGGAGGCTATGCTGGGCAGATTTCATTCGGGCATGGCACATTTTGGGGTTTGGGCGCATTTACCACCGCCATTTTCGCCATTCGCACAGGGTTGCCTGCATGGCTAGCCATGCCCATCGGCGGATTGGTCGCCATGCTCTATGGCATGTCGTGGGGCTACCCCACACTGCGCCTACGGGGGCCTTACTTCGCTATTGCCACCATCGGCATCGGCGAGGCCACCCGCCTCATCATGCTCAATCTCGACCAATTGCTCAAAAATAGCCCACTTGCTTGGCTGGTCAAAGACAAACCCTTTACCGGCGGGGCCAGTGGTCTCATTTTGCCCTCGCCCAATGATTTTCAGGCCAATCAACTCTTATTGTTTTACATCTGTCTCGGATTCATGATCCTCACCATTGCAATCTCGGCATGGATCAACCAATCGCGTTTTGGTTTGGCGCTCAGGGCCGTTAACATGGACCAAGAAGCCGCCGAGACCTTGGGAGTCAGCGCTAGCCGTTATAAAGTATTGGCGCTCATGGTCAGCGCGTTTTTGGTGGGTGTGGCTGGCAGCCTGTATGCACAATATGTCTTGTTCATCGATGCCCGCGAAGTCTTTAGCTTTAGCAACAGTATTGCAATGGTGCTGATGCCCACCGTCGGTGGCATTGGCACATTGTGGGGGCCAGCCCTCGGTGCGCTTGTCTTCAAGGTGGCCGATGACCGACTATCGTCAGCCCGTTTTATGTTGGGCGGCACGCAAATCAACCTCGGCGATGTCAACCTGATGCTATACGGTCTCTTGCTCGTTCTCATCATTTTGTTCGAGCCGGGCGGTGTGCTTGGCTTGCTAAAACGCTTACGCAAAAAATAATTACGAATTACGAATTACAAATTACGAATTGAACTTTCAAAATTCGTAATTCGTAATTCGTAATTCGTAATTCGTAAACACTATGCTTCTCGATTGTAAAAACCTAACCAAACGTTTCGGCGGGCTGATTGCCGTTAATGACGTGACATTTAATGTGGCACGTGGTGAGATCTTTGGACTAATGGGGCCAAACGGCGCAGGCAAAACCACCTTGTTTCGGCTCATCAGCGGCATTTACCCGCCTATCAG
>CAZLOF010000561.1:0-3557 GCA_964560745.1 uncultured Thermoflexus sp. | reverse complement strand
ACCATTAACCATTAACCATTGACCATTAACCATTAACCATTAACCATTAACCATTAACCATTAACCACTATCTACTGACAATTTGCACAAATACATCATCAAACGGTGGCACAATTTCTTCGATGGCTTCGAGGCCGACACCGGCATCATTGGCCCAATGGGTCAGCACGGGCATGGCGGTGCTGGCTTCATCGACAATCAGCCGCAGTTGGGTGGCACTTTGTTGGGTGATGGCGGCCTTGACAAAGGGCAGGGCTTGCAGTTGTTGAATATGGTCGTGGGTTAAGGTTTGCTGGCTGACAAAATTGATAATCTCGCCACCATAGGCGCGTTTGCGCAAATTGCTGGGCGTTTCTACCATCAACATCCGTCCCTTGGCCATCACCCCCACCAAATCACAATAGGCCGCCTCGCCCACATATTGGGTTGTCACCAACAAGGTATGCCCAGCATCGCGCAGCGCCACAAAATGATCCCAAAAACGCTTGCGCAAAATCGGGTCAACCCCAGCGGTTGGCTCATCTAAAAACACATATTTGGGTTGGTGCACCAGCGTGGCGGCCAAACTCAGCCGCCGCTGCATCCCGCCCGAAATATTACGGGCCAATTTTTGCCGATGTTCTTGTAAATCGACAAAGGCCAGCACCTCAGCAAGGCGTTTTTCGCGGTTTTGCAGTGGCAATCCATACATCGAGGCGGCAAAATTCAAGTTTTCCCATACTGTTAGTTGTGGGTATAACACAAATAGTTGCGGCATATAGCCCATCTTCTGCCGGTCTTTGGGCGCAAATTCGGACGGCTTATGCCCCAAGAGGCGAATATCGCCGCTGCTGGGTTTGTAAATCCCCAACGTCAGGCGCAGGGTGCTGGTTTTGCCACAGCCGCTTGGCCCAATCAACCCCATAATTTTGCCCTGCGGCAATTCAAATGATACCTCGTTGACGGCGATTTCGTCGCCAAACCGCTTGGTGAGTCGCTGGGCGTGACTTGCAAGGGTTGACATAAGTCAATTTTCGAAGAAGATGTAATGTCGAAATGACTATCCACCCGTCCCACGCGGGGACGGGTGGATAGTCATTTTGGCAAAAACCAGTTAAAACATCGCAGGTCTTTAAGACCTGCGATGTTTATTTTAGCGCACCTTCGGCATCAAAATATGGCGCCAAGGCTCAGACATTTCGCCGACGCGCACCTCGATGATGGTTGGCCCCGAGCGGGCAAAGGCCTCACGCAGGGCCGGTTCTAAATCGGCGGGGCCGTTTACCAACATCCCTGTTGCGCCAAAGGTCTCGGCCATCTTGGCAAATTCGGGGTTGTGCAAATCGCTGCCAATCACGCGCCCGCCGTGATCTTGTTTTTGCATTCGTTGCACATTGCCAAAGGCATTGTCGCTAAATACAATCGTCACCAAGCCAATTTGGTGCTGCACGGCTGTTGCCAATTCTTGTACGTTATACATAAAGCCGCCGTCGCCATTCACACACAGCACGGCTTTGTCGGGCTGGGCCACTTTTGCGCCCAGCGCCGAGGCAAAGCCATGCCCCAAGGTGCCTTGGTAGCCGCTGGTGATGTGGCGACGTGGGCCGTAGCTTTGCATCATATAGCGCGAGGCATAGCCGACTTGGGTTAAATCTTCGATATACACGCCATCTTCGGGTAAGGCGGCGCGAATGCTGCGCACATAATCATATTGAGGCCGCACTTGCGAAAATGCCTCGTCCAATTCTTCTTTAAGCGCCATCATTTCGCCATGCCGCGAGGCGCGGGGCGAGTTGTAGGCGGGCACGGCGGCGGCGAGTGCGCTTAAGCTGGCCTTGGCATCGCTTACCAACCCGACGGTTGGCGGCATAATACGCCGTAACTCAACCGGGTCAATGTCGATGCGAATGAGTTTGAGGCCGCCCGAACCCCATTGTTGTAAGGGTTGTTGGGCGCGGGTGCCGACGGCCAGCACCACATCGGCCTGCGCCCACAAGCGATTGCCACCCGGCCCGGGCAGACTGAGGTAATGTTTATCACTCAGTACGCCTTTGCCGCTGCTGTTAGAAATGACCGGGGCTTGCAGAATTTCTGCCAAGGCCAATAACTCTGGGCCAGCGTCATCGGCCCCGCTGCCCACCAAAATAAGCGGGTGTTGGGCTTTGCCCAGCAATTCGGCGGCTTGTTGAATGGCGCGTGGGTCTGGGGGTTGAACTGGGTAGCTGCTTGGGGCATCGGTCAGCGCGATTTCAGTCGCCGCCGCCAGCACATCCATTGGCACTTCAAGCGCTACGGGGCGCGGGCGGCCTGTATTCATTTGGCGAAAAGCTTCATCGACGGCAGCGGGTATTTCGCTGGGGTGCTCAACCCGCATCGCCCACTTGGTCACGCCACGCAAAATGCCCATCGAGTCGGGCAATTCGTGCAAAAAGCCAAAGCCGCGCCCGATCAGGCCGGATGGAATTTGACCGGCAATACATAACATTTTGGCATTGGTGGCGTAGCCGGTTGAGAGCGCTGCTGTTGCATTTAACATGCCCGGCCCGGGCACCACCGAAAATGCCCCAACCCGCCCGGTGGCTTTGGCGTAGCCATGCGCCATATAGGCTGCGCCTTGTTCGTGGCGGGTCTGCAAAACCCGAATTTCGCTGGGTGTGCCTTTTGCATCATATAGCGCGTTAAAAAAGTGGTCACTTTGATAGCCGGGTAACCCGAATAGGGTGTCGATGCCGTGCCGGTGCAGCATTTCAACGAGGGCGCGTCCGCCAGTGAGGTATGTCATAGTTCGGCTATTCTAACTTGAAGCGCTGGTGAAGCGCAAGGAATGTCATTTCGTAGCATCTCAATGAATAATTGCGTCGAGATCACGATCTCGGCATTACGTCTTTTGAGGATGTCCTCAATATTGAGAATCTAAAAAAAGCACCGAATACAACCAATCAACGAATTGCGAAATATGAGGGTATGATAGGCATGTTATTGAGTTGTGGACGTTGCATCCCATGATGTTATGCAATAAATTTAAACCCATAACTATATAAAAAATATAATACCATGTCCATGATGACACAAAACCCTCAAGTGGTAGACAGTGCATTAGCTACTGCATTGTCTCAATTCGACCACGCCGTTCACCTCCTCGGCATCAATGGCGGCACCGCTGCCATGTTACGCGCTTGCAAACGCGAGCTTACAGTCAATTTCCCAGTGCGAATGGATGATGGCTCGGTGAAGGTATTCACTGGCTATCGCATCCATCACAGCACGGTGCGCGGCCCGTGTAAAGGTGGTATTCGCTATAGCCCCCATGTTTCACTCGACGAAGTGCGTGCGTTAGCCATGTGGATGACATGGAAATGTGCAGTCGTTAATATTCCTTATGGTGGGGCCAAAGGTGGGGTGATTGTTGACCCCAAAAAACATACTATTCGCGAACTCGAAGGTATTACCCGTCGTTATGCGACCGAGATTGCGTTGTTTATTAATCCATCGGGCGATATTCCCGCCCCCGATATGGGCACCAACGCCCAAACAATGGCATGGATTATGGACACCTATTCGATGCATCACGGTTATTC
>CAZLOF010000560.1:0-3559 GCA_964560745.1 uncultured Thermoflexus sp. | reverse complement strand
AAAAGGCGCTAGTCAAAGAAGAGGAATCCCATGGCACTTGGCGATCGGCCGTCTCAGCCTTAACCTTGACGCGCACGCGGCGAAATACCTCTTCGATAGAGAGATTAGGCACAAGAATTTCAGAGGATAGTGCTTGCGCAAACGGGCTGTTCGATCCCGCACCATCAACGGCAGGATTGCCGGGCGCTGTGGAATAAGCAACGAAACTACCGACCGGCGCATCCATACGCGCAAGACCATCGCCGGATGAGCCGACCCCCCGCGTGAGTGGATTAGTACGGCAGGCGTCGAGAATGACGATATTCATGCCGTTGCCGGCGAATTCCATCTGATTCAGAACGGCTTCAGCCTCAACGGCTTCGATATCAGCATCTTCTTCACGATCTATCTTGGCACCTATTGGGACCAGATAGTTGACGCCGTCGATTTGCATGCCGTGTCCGGCGTAATAGAAAAGTCCGACAGCTCCGTCACCGGCAATTTCCAGTGATTTGCCGAAGGTCTTGATTGCTGCCTTCATTTGAGCTTGATCCGCATCGGTGACCAAGGTCACATCAAACCCAACCCGCTCTAATGCCGCGGCGATAACCGTGCCGTCATTGACGGAATTTGGAAGAGCATCAAGCGTTCCATTGTAGGCCGAATTAGCAACCACTAATGCAGCACGCGTTTCTGCATGCACGGAATTTGAGAGGAAAAGCGAAAAGGTAGCTAGAACGGTCGCTAGTATCTTTGACATTCAGTTTCACCCAATTTCTGCAGGTTTAGTCTCGCGGAGCCTATCGTACAGCTCGGACGCCGATTGTGAACACAAGGTTGGAAAAATTTGCGTGATGGCTATCACAAGGAAGAAGGATGCGTTTGCGTAAGCCACAGCAAGAAGCTGCGCATTGCCCGGCTTATCTCCTTTTTTAATTTAAAATGAGCTGAGGTGGTTTGACGCCATGTTTGAAAGGCGTGTCCTAAGGAACAGCTAGCGCGAATGGATGTGAATCCCAGCCATACTCTGCGTGGCGCTCATTAGCGGCTTTTATTCTCAACATCACCGAACAGTGCTGATAATCGTAATACGTATAGCGTCATATATTTAACAACTCAAGATTGAAGAAAGGATAGGTGAACAGCTTCAAAGAATTTTAACCATTATCGATGATGATGAAGTCTTCGATTTTTCTGAGAGGTGCGCAAAATGACGAAGAGCGTAATCATCATACCGCTTTTGACCGCCGTCTCGTTAGCAACCTTTTGCCTTCTGCCTCAAAATGCTTTAGCGCAAGCGCGAACATCTGCAGCCGCGGATGTCTCAGCTGATATAGATCCAAGAGAACGTGGACCGGCCGACGGCGGAGCCCGTTTGGTAATTCGAGGGTCCGATCCAGTTAGCACTGCCGCGTCGGCATACCCAACCCCTCCACCGACAGGACGTCCTCCAAGTCGCGAACGTCGGCTACCGAGAATAGTCGTTGTTTCTGGCACCGGTCACTGTCCGCTTAATGTTCCTGAGTCCGTGCCAGCAAAGCTCGATTGCGTGAAAGTCGAGTAAAATGCTTTTGAAGAAGAGGGCGGTGCGTTAGGACATAGAATTTATCGATGCAATCAGGCGCCCGCCCACTCTTTGTAAGAAGCGTTTTCAGCAAGACAAAATCAACAAGGTCTTGAGTGCTTCCCGCGTAAATAGCCGGAAGTAAATGGGGGCTTCTTCTCAAGCGCGATACATGGAGGGCTAATGTCATTGCGCGCAACATTCCTAGTCTTACTAGTCTTGATATCACCGCACCTTGCATACGCGGAGTCGGTCGGGGTCACCACTATCCTGAGTGGCACCGCATCTCTCACCCGCGACAACAACACCGAGCAACTAAAAGATGGTGCTGAGGTTGAAAATGGCGACCTTGTTCGCACTCAGGACAATGGACGCCTTCAGATAGTACTTGCGGACGGCTCTGTCCTTGCCCTGGCACCAAACTCCATGCTTCGCATTTCGATGGTGCAGACGACCAATGATCCGCCTGCACGAGAGGTTGGACTTGAGATGCTCCGGGGCTTTCTGCGCGTTTTTGCCTCAAAGAGCGGTGCTGATTCGCGTTTTGATGTAACGACCAGCCAAGCTGTTACAGCAGTTCGAGGTACCCAATTCGGTTTAGCGGTCAGCGCTACCTCTACCCGCGTGATGGTTTTTGAAGGGCGCGTTTTGGTCTGCCGCAAATTCTTCCTCCATAACGCTTCTTTGGTATTAGGAGCCGGGGACAGTGTGACCGCCACTGAGCAGACGTTAAGTTTGAAACAGCGCTGGACACAAAGCGATGCCAAGCGGATTCCTGCCATCGCGGGCGTTTCACCGCCTGAGCAATCGCTTGAGAGCAACAATCTGGTTGCTTACACATTTCCAACCTGCCGCGACGATAGCGCTGAAGCACGAAAGCGTAAGCCGAACAGTATTCTTAGGCGAGGCACACAAAGCCGCGACCCTACCAATGGCGGTGGCTCAGGCGGTGGCGCTGAGTCAATGTCCGATCCAATTCCTCAATAAAGCCAGCTATATTCAATCCCCTTTCCATTGCCTGCCGGCCTCGTTATCTGACCTGAGCCAGCATTCACGCGTCCGAAGCGCTATCAAAAGACGATGGTAAGGGAAAACCGAAATCCTGGCGCCGCTTGCGCGGCTCTTGCTTGCTGCTTGCTGCGTGGCAATTGCCAGGCACAACATCGTATTCGACGTAGGTCGCGATCGTTGGGCCGGTACCATTCTTCCAGACCGCCATAAATGCGGTTGGCATGCCGCCCGAGCCAGCTTCCACATCGAAGCCTAGCACCCGCAGCTTGGTGACATACCAAGACGAGGACTTATATTCGCGAAAGGCTGGCTCGGCAAAATACCAGATGGTCTGATGCCAGTTTGACAACTCCGTAGCGTGAGCCGCGGCGCGGGGCGTCAATCTACGGCGATTTCCTCCCCTTCTCCGATGCATACAGATATGTCGCTAACAGGACCCATCGCCGAGCGACTTTGTCCTTTCCACGTTTTGCTTGAAGCGGTGTCGTATAATGCCAGAACGGCAAGCGATATATCGTGAGAAATCCTAGGCCGTGCACTGGCACCATCTCGGTGAAATGCCCACCCTTTGCATAAATCAGATACTGATGGTCAACCGCCTTAGACGCGAGCGACAGGTGCAGATCCAGATAGCCATTTGCCGCGCGCTTGTTTTCCGGATGATGATCGTTATGCGGCCCAGCATAATCGCCCGGTCCATAGCAAAGTATTTGTTGTCCGTTGCGACGATCGAGTTTTCTTCCCACGACGGCCTCGGCGAAGGTAGCAAGGCTTTCCGATCTTAGAAGATCGACAATGCCCAATTCCTGCGCACGCAAATATGCAACGTCGCGCTTGCGTTCTAAGTAAGCTGTGCTGACTCGGGCTGTTTTTGGCAGCCATTCCTGATAATCGCGCTTCATTTCCCAGATCGTTCCCGGCGGTATCGGATCGCTCATGGGCGAGAGTATCGGAAACATTTCTATCTCGAGCAGGCGCCGTAATGCTTCTGCCTTACTTTTCGAT
>CAZLOF010000559.1:0-3560 GCA_964560745.1 uncultured Thermoflexus sp. | reverse complement strand
TGACTTTAGTGAAATTTCGGCTTTCCTGCATCCTGTGCCACCTCTATCATACAAGCGAAATTGGCGAAAAAGCGGCTATTTTTATCTCACATAGGCCGTCGGGTTGCCGCCATCGACCGTAATGACACCGCCGGTGGTTTTGGCACTGCGTGGGCCAACCAGCCATGCAATGGCTTCGGCGATGTCATCGGGGGTGTCATTAACTTTGAGCGTGGTGCGTTTGCGGTAAAAATCTTCTAATTCGGCGGTCTGAATGCCATAATTTTTGGCACGTGCTTCTTTCCATTCACTGCTCCAAATATTCGAGCCTTGAATGACGCCATCAGGCAACACACTATTCACCCGAATACCATGTTCGCCGCCTTCTTCGGCCAAACAACGCGCCAAATGTAGCTCGGCGGCTTTGGCAGCGCTATAGGCTGCCGCGCCTTTGCCAGCCCCGATGCTATTTTTGCTGCACACAAACAGTAACGCCCCGCCACGTTTACGGGTTGGGTCGCCGCCTTCATTTTGCTGTTTAAGCAATTTAAAGCCTTCGCGTGCTACCAAAAAGTAGCCAGTCGCCAAAATGTCAATATTCTTTTGCCAATCGGTCAGGGTGGTTTCTTCGATGGGTTTGCCACCAGCGATACCGGCATTGTTTACTACAATATCGACCCCGCCATAGGCCAGCGTCGCGGCGGTAAATGCGGCAATGACGGCGTTTTCGTCGGTCACGTTACAGCTTACGGCAATGGCGCGCTTAAAGCCAAAACGCTTGCACAGATCCGCCGCGACCTCATTTGCCCCTTGCAAATTGATATCGGCAATCACGACATGTGCGCCATCTTGAGCCAAACGATAAGCGGTGGCGCGGCCAATGCCGCTGGCCCCGCCGGTAATAAGCGCCACTTTGCCTGCCAAATCGCGGTCGGGTGGGGCGAGCTTGAGTTTGTATAACTCAAGCGGCCAATATTCGATGCCATAAGCCTCGGCGGCGCTCAGGCTCTCGAAGGTGCTGACGGCCTCGCTGCCGCCGATGACGCTAATGGCGCGGTGATAAAGCTGGCGGCTGACATCGGCATTGAGTGCGTCTTTGCCAGTGTTGACCATACCAAGACCGGGGATGAGCACGACCCGCGGGGTGGGATCGCGCAATTCGTCGCCATCACTTTTGTTGCTGTTGAAGTAATCGACATAACGGGCGCGATAGTCGGTGATGCCGGTCTTGAGCTTGGCCTTGAGCGCATCGCCGCCCTCAGCCGGTGACCAATCCACAAACAAAGCCTGACGTTTGACATGCACCAAATGGTCGGGGCAGGCTGCGCCGAGTTGGCTGAGGGTGGCGGCGTGTTCGCGCCCAACAAAATCAAGCACGGTGGGCGTATCATCAACGCTTAAAATGGCGCTGCGCTCGGCTGAGGCTGCCCCGCGAATGATGGGTAACACGCTGGTAAGCAAGGATTGGCGTTGGGCTTGTTCGAGCGCGGCAGTTTTGAGGCCGCCAAATACCAATTTGCCACTGCGTTTGTCATTAATATAGGCCTCGGCCTCGCCAATGATGTCGATGGATTTAGCATAACAGCTTTGGGCATCGTCGCCCCAGGTGACTAGCCCGTGTTTGCCCATTACCACACATTCAATCGAGGGCGTGTCGATCACGCATTGCGCAATCCATTTGCTTAGCGTAAAGCCCGGGCGAATGTAATCGACCCATGCCATGCGTTTGCCAAACACCTTGCGGGCTGTTGCCTCGCCCTCGGTGGTGCAGGCCAGCGAAATAATCGCATCGGGGTGGGTGTGATCGACATGCTTGAAGGGCAAAAAGGCGTGCAGCAGTGTCTCGATGCTTTGGCGCGGGCGGCCCGGCTCGAAGGCGGTATGGTTGAGATAATTCACCATTTCTTCGTCGGTCATGGCCTCACGTTGCATCAATGGCAAAATATCGGCGAGGCGTAATGCTGCGAAGTCTTTTTCGCGCATGGTTGCCACGTCGCTGCCGCTGGCTTTGACATACAGCACTTCGGTGAGGCGACCAGCAAAGTCGGGCTTGTTGATTTTGACGCTGGTGTTGCCGCCGTAAATATTGATAACGCTACGGTCGGCCCCCAGCAAGTTGCTGCGGTAAACGAGGCCGTCGAGGTCGGGTAGGGCAAGGGCTTGGGTTGGGTTCCAGAGGTTGTTTGGCATTTTTAGGGGTTTGGGTTAGGGATTAAGGATTGAGGATTTAATTTTCCACTTTCCATGCTAAATTTTTTGTATTAGGACCAAAGCGCAGCAATAGGCATCGCTAGCATACGCGAATCGAGTTGAAAAAATTCGCTGCCCGTGTGCAATACGATGCCACGATGAAATCGTTGGGCGGTATCTTCGGCTAAGGCATCTAATCCAGAAAAATCATCGGCGCGGATATGGGCACTGGATTTTACTTCGATGCCTACGACCTGCCCAAGATTATTCTCGATCACAAGATCGACTTCTTTGTTTGTATGTGAACGATAATGAAATAAACGTGGGGTGGGCGATTGCCAAGAGATCTGCTTTAACAATTCCATTGCTACAAAATTTTCTAGCAATGGGCCAAGCATATTGGGGTCGTCGATCAAGCGTTGTTGCCCGATTCCCAGCAATGCACATGCCAGCCCGGTGTCGGTAATCATGGCTTTTGGGGTTTTGAGTAGCCGTTTGTTGAGACTGCCTGACCATGCTGGCAAAAGTTGAATAAAAAACACACCTTCCAGTAAGGCCAGATATCGTCTTACCGAGGTCTGCGAAATACCAATACCGCGAGATAAATCGGCGATGTTGAGCAAGTTTCCGCAGCGGGCAGCCACGATTGAAAGCAAGTGTGGCATAAGAGATATGCCTTCAATATTGGCAAGATCGCGCACGTCGCGTTGTAGGGTGTTGGTGATATAGCTGTTAAACCATTCGGTGCGGCGTGTTTCATTGCGTTGCAGCGCCTCGGGATAGCCCCCACTGGTAATGCGTGTGATCAGGCTATTGCGTGATTCCGCCGATATGCCATCAAATGCGATTTGTTTGGCGAATATCCGCTCAATAAAACTAGGGGTTCGGCCTGCAATTTCGCATTGGGCTAATGGCCACAGTGTAAGCAATTGATTTCGACCGGCCAGTGAATCCGACAGACGCGGTAACATGAGAATATTTGATGACCCAGTGAGTAAAAAGCGCCCAGGCGTGCGATTGCGATCCACTAGTAATTTGATGATGGAAAACATTTCGGGGGCCAATTGGGCTTCATCTAACGCAATTGTACCCGGCACTGATTCCAAAAATGTAAGCGCGTCGCGTTTGAGGCGCAATAACACAGTTGGGTCGTCTAGCGTAAAGTAATGGGCATCGGGCAACTCGGCAATAAGGATTTGGGCGAGAGTGCTTTTGCCACTTTGCCGTGCGCCATGCACGACTAATACAGGGGTATCTTGCAATGCAGATCGTATGTTCTTTAATAATTCGCGTTCATACATCTCTTAAATTATACAACCCACGCGCAAGTGGAGGATTATCCTCCACTTGCGCGTGGGTTGTGTTGGGATATAACTTTGACAATGCTACAT
>CAZLOF010000558.1:0-3564 GCA_964560745.1 uncultured Thermoflexus sp. | reverse complement strand
TGTCGGACGAAAAGTACGACAGCCTGCTGGGTAGCGATGAAGCAAAAACGGGCAAATTCGAACCACCGATGGTCAACATCGGATTCGGTGAGGATATCTCGGTGCAATATCTCGCTGAAACCGTGGCGCGAGTAACTGGGTACGCAGGGCGAATCAAATTCGATCCGACAAAGCCCGATGGAACGCCCAAGAAATTGCTGGACGTTGGTCGCATGGCGAGCCTTGGCTGGAAAGCATCGACACCTATAGATGCCGGGCTGCGCCAAGCCTATTCAGATTTTCTGAGCGAGCGTAATTAATGGAAAATTCAATGGCGATGTCGCTAAAAGACAAAACTATTCTGGTAACTGGGGCGGCCGGATTCATTGGCTCGCACCTTACGGAGCACCTGCTTGCTGAAGGGTGCAAAGTGAGAGCCTTCGTTAGATACAACTCACGAAATTCGTGGGGTTGGCTGGATACGCTGAACCCCGAGTATCGCAAGAAACTTGACGTTTTCGCTGGAGATATTCGTGACCCCAATGGGGTTCGTCAGGCGATGCAGGGATGCGACGTCGTATTCCATCTGGCAGCGCTTATCGCCATTCCTTATTCATACCACTCTCCAGATACCTATGTGGATACAAACATCAAAGGTACCTTGAACATACTGCAGGCGGCCAGGGAACTGCAGATCGAAAAAGTGGTTCACACCTCAACGAGCGAATGTTATGGCACCGCTAGATTTGTTCCTATCACTGAAGAGCATCCGCTACAGCCACAGTCACCTTACTCTGCGAGCAAGACCGGCGCTGATCAGTTGGCATTGTCCTTTTATCACTCTTTTGGCACCCCGGTGGCGGTGATCCGCCCATTCAATACCTATGGGCCAAGACAGTCTGCCCGGGCTGTGATCCCGACCATAATTGCGCAGATTGCAAGCGGGGCTGACCGCATCAAGCTTGGTGCCATACGGCCGACACGGGATTTCAATTACGTTTCCGACACCGTTCGGGGATTCGTGATGGTCGCATCGTCGCCCCGCTCGATCGGGCAGGTTGTCAATATTGGAAGCAGCTACGAAATTTCGGTCGGTGAAACTTGTCAGCTGATCGCTGAACTCATGGGTAGAAACGTGTTGGTCGAGACCGACGAAGCAAGGCTTCGCCCAGACGGCAGTGAAGTCGAGAGACTATGGGCCTCTAATCTTAAAGCAGCCGAACTGATCGGGTGGGCTCCTGAATTTGCGGGTAAGGAAGGTTTGGCGAGGGGGCTTGAAAAAACAATTGCCTGGTTCTCGGATGCAAGCAACTTGGCCTGGTACAAAGCCGACATTTACAATATCTAGTTCGAGTTAGGAATTGCATGACCCGGAGAGCAGTTGTTCTGGCAGGTGGAAAAGGGACGCGCCTGCGCCCCTATACCGTCGTTTTGCCAAAGCCTCTAATGCCTATCGGAGAATTTCCGATTCTGGAGGTGATAGTTCGGCAACTGGCGAATGCGGGTTTTGATCATGTGACGATGGCCGTCAATCACCAAGCGGAAATCATCAAGGCTTTTTTTCGCGATGGCGAAAAATGGGGGGTTCGAATCGATTACTCGTTAGAGGACAAGCCTTTGGGAACCATGGGGCCCCTCAAACTCATCGAGAACTTGCCTGAGAATTTTCTTGTGATGAACGGCGACGTTCTGACGGATCTCGATTTTGCTGCGTTTCATGACGCCCACGTCGATCAGGGGGCCGTATTCAGTATTTCGTCCAAGAAGCGGAAGCAGCTTGTCGACTACGGAGTGCTGGATACCAACGTCAATGGACTTCTGACAGGATTTCGCGAGAAACCTGGGTTTGAGTTTGAGGTCAGCATGGGCATTTACATGGTCAATCGTGGAGCGCTTGATTATGTCGTTCCGGAAACGTTATACGGATTCGACAACCTGATGCTGGATCTGCTGCGCGACGACAGACAGATCGCCGTCCGGCCCTTTGAGGGCTACTGGCTGGATATCGGCAGACCTGATGACTATGCGCAAGCAATCGATGAGTTCGAGTCGATGAAAGGGACTTTTCTTGGCAGCTAAGGTTCTGGTAACCGGCGCCAGTGGTTTTATTGGTAGGCACCTGGTTGCAAGCTTGCATGAGTCAGGGGTAGATGTCTCTGTCTCGGCTGGTTCAGACGGGTCGTTGTCCGACCCGGAATATTGGCGTCGACTGCCGCGCGTCGACCATGTGTTTCATCTGGCCGCACGCAGCTATGTTCCTGATAGCTGGGCAGACCCTGCGGCATTTGTGGAGGCCAACGTCGCGCTGACTGCGAGAGTCCTGGAGTATTGCAAGGAGAATGCGGCCTTCCTGACCTACGCGAGTGCCTACGTCTACGGAATCCCTCAAAGTCTGCCGATCCATGAGAGCGATATTTTTGCACCGAATAACCCATATGCTTTAACCAAGCACATGGGAGAGCAGCTATGTGAATTCTATGCACGCCATTGCAATGTGTCGTCGGTAGCAGTCCGAATTTTTAATGTATACGGCCCAGGCCAGCGCAGGGATTTTTTGATCCCATCTCTTGTGGAGCAGGTTCTCGGTGGTGCGAAAGAAATTCGTGTCAAGGACCTTCAGCCTCGCCGGGATTATGTGTACGTCGATGATGTCGTGCGTGCGCTCCTCGCTTCAATGCGAAGGGCGGATGGGTTTCACCCGGTAAATATTGGTACCGGTGTTTCGTACTCTGTAGCCGAGTTGATCTCTGTCATTCAGGAAGCGGCTGGCGTTTCGTTGTCGGTTCATTCCGAAGAACTGCCGCGAATCAATGAAATTCCTGATGTGCGTGCGGACATTGAGTATGCCCATGAACTGTTGGGGTGGGCGCCGAGTGTCACCCTGAAGGCGGGCGTTTCACGCCTTATTGAATTGGAGAGAAAGCAGTGAACAAGCGTTATGTGCCGATCAACAAAGGCAATTACTCGATGGACTCTGCAGAGCGCGAGGCGCTGTTCGAGAAGCACCGCGGACAGGGGTGGGAATCTGAGTACGCCGAATATCGGGCCAATTGGTCGAAGTTTGCTACTGAGCAGATTGTTCCTGACTATCCTTCGCTGGTAGATATCGAGCTCGCCTCCGTGTGCAACCTTCATTGCCCGATGTGCTACACGATTACCGACGAGTTCAAGAAACAGGTCAATGCGACGCGCATGGATTGGGATTTGTACAAGCGCATCATTGACGAGATCGGCGGCAAGGTTCCTGCAATTCGATTGAGCCTTCGCGGCGAAGCAACGCTGCACAAGAAATTTGTCGAAGCCATTCGCTATGCCAAAGAGCGCGGGATCAAAGAAGTATCGACGCTCACCCATGGCGGAAAGCTGAAACCCGACTATTTCCAGCGTATGGCGGAAGCCGGAATCGACTGGATAACTATTTCCGCAGACGGTGTCGGTCAAACCTACGAGCAGGTCAGAAAACCGCTCAAGTTTGATGACCTCCTTGCAAATCTCCGGGCTATCAAGGAGATGAAGGATAAGAACGGATGGGTTCGCCCCGTAATCAAGATTCAAGGCATCTGGCCCGCCATCAAGGACGATCCC
>CAZLOF010000557.1:0-3570 GCA_964560745.1 uncultured Thermoflexus sp. | reverse complement strand
CGATAGGGCAAAGGTTTTGAGTGAACGGATTCAGAAGGAGATTGTAAACCTTCAGATCAACCAATACGATATCCCTATCCCTCAAAACGGCAAGCCAACATAATTCTCGGCCATGCTCGTGCGGGCGGCGTTTGAACTGGCGATGTAATCAAGCTCGGCTACTTGCAAGCGATGGCTAATCGGGTCATTGTCAAACTTGTGCATCAGGCCAGTAAACCACCACGAAAAACGTACCGCCTTCCACACGCGGCGCAAACAGGTTTCCGAATAGACATCGAGCAAATCATGACGATTTTCGGCATAAAACGCCGTCAGCGCCCGCGCCGCATAATACACATCCGAAGTCGCCAAATTTAGCCCCTTGGCCCCTGTTGGCGGCACAATATGCGCGGCATCACCCGCCAATAACAACTGACCCGCCCGCATCGGCTCGATTACAAAACTGCGCAAAGGCGCAATACTCATCTCTAAACGCGACCCCGTGATCAGTCGCTCAGCAGTCTCAGGCGGCAAACGTCGGCGCAGTTCATCCCAAAAAGCGCCGTCCGTCCAATTTTCTACTTTGTCATCAAGGGCACATTGCACATAATAACGGCTGCGGGTATGCGATCGCATACTACACAAGGCAAACCCACGTGCATGATTGGCATAAATCAGTTCTTCGTCCACCGGCGGCACATCGGCCAAAATGCCCAGCCAGCCAAAGGGGTATAGCTTTTCGTATAAATTGAGCTTATCTTCGCCGATGCTTTTACGACCAATACCATGATAGCCATCACAAGCCACCACAAAATCACAGGTTAATTCATGGCGCTGCCCGTTTTTCTCATAAATGATGCGTGGTTGTTTACCGACAAAATCTTCAACTGCCAGTGCGGGGGCCTCAAAATGAATCACGCCACCAGCGGCCAGCCGCGCCGCAATCAAATCGCGAGTCACCTCGGTTTGCCCATAAATCATCACCCCCACGCCCGTTTGCGCCCGCATATCGATGCGCTCTTGCCGCCCGGCAAAAGCCAAGGCAAAACCATCATGCGGCAACCCCTCACGCTCCATTCGGGCGTGAACCCCCACTTCGCGCAACAAATTCACCGTGCCTTGTTCTAACACCCCAGCCCGAATACGCGCCTCAACATGCTCACGGCTTTGCCGCTCAACAATGACACTCTCGATGCCCTGTTTGTGCAATAAATGCGCCAGCAATAGCCCCGCCGGACCACTGCCAATGATGCCAATTTGTGTTCTCATCTTCGTAAAAGGATTAGGGATTGAGGATTGTCATGAGTTATGACTCATGGCAATCCTCAATCCCTAATCCCTATTCACCTAACCCCAACAACCTCACCGCATTGTCTTTAAAGATCAACGGTTTCACTTCAGGCCGAAACCCGACCGCCTCAAAATCCTTCATCCAGCGTTCAGGTGTAATAAGCGGAAAGTCGGTTCCAAACAACATTTTGTGGCGCAATTGGGTGTTGGCATATTGCACCAACTGAGGTGGAAAATATTTGGGCGACCAGCCAGACAAGTCGATATACACATTGGGCTTGTGCAAACACACCGAAAGCGCCTCGTCTTGCCAAGGCCACGATGGGTGCGCGATGATGATTGGCATATCGGGGAAATCAACCGCCACATCATCAAGATGCATCGGGTTTGAATAGGCCAATCGCAACCCGCCGCCACCGCGCATACCTGTGCCAATACCGCTATGCCCGCTGTGAAAAAGCGCTGGTAACTTGGCCTCGGCAATCACCTCATATAGCTTATAAGCCATACGGTCATTGGGCATAAAACCTTGCACAGTTGGGTGAAACTTAAACCCTTTTACGCCATAATTTTGAATGAGGTTACGCGCTTCGCGCACCCCCATCATGCCTTTGTGTGGGTCAATGCTGGCAAAGGCAATCATCATATCGGCATTTTTCAGCGCGGCTTCGGCCACTTCTTCATTGGGAATGCGTTTACGCCCAATTTGATGCTCGCTGTCAACCGTAAACATCACCAGCCCAATTTTGCGCTCACGATAATAGGCGATGGTTTCGTCGATCGTAGGTCGTTTGTCAAATTTGAAATACTTGTTGGCGGCCTCGTCGTAGGGCCGGCCAAATTCGTCGTAAGGTTGACAGCACGACACCTCGGCATGAGTGTGGATGTCAATGGCGATCAGGTCTTTAATATTCATTTAACACGTAATAAAGAAAAAAATTGCAGGTCAACAGGCCAAAAGGTTTCGTTGATGAGTTAGATAAAATGCAGCTTTGTTACTATTTCTCGATTGCAAATGGTTATAAATAATCATTAAAGAGGGGGATGCCAACCCACTAATGCCCATGCTTGTCGCGCCTCGACTAATGATATACGATTTAATCGCAATCCGATAATAGTTGCACGTCCAGTCGGTGTTTTGCCAATCAGCTTATCTCCTGTATTTGTCCATTCAAAATGATCATGCCACAATTGGGTGCGAGGGTTAAACAAAGCAACCAGATCCCCCGTCTGTGGGTCAATAGCAGCTACTTTATGTCCCTTAAATTCATTACATGCAGAACATGCTAAGCATAAATTATCTTTTTCGGTTGTCCCGCCGTGTGCTTCAGGCACAATATGATCAATTTCAAATAAATTGCCAGTAAACTTCTCTTGAGTGCAACAATATTCACAACGGCACTTTGCAATGAGTCGTATTTGCTCACGCAAACGTTTAGGGATTCGGGTCACACTCATTGAGAACTGCCCAATTCTGAAACATCATGACCGCGCTCAAATAACACGCGCAACGCCCGCGCTCGAGTCAGCATAACCATTTCTGCATGTTCACTTAAAGCCGCAGCGCGTTTTTTTTCGCGTTCAGTTAAGCCTTCGCGTTGGGCTTTATGATGTAGTCGTTCTAATTCAATTCGCAACTTAGATGGCATTTTGCGCCGAGCAACTTTCCATAGCACAAGATCGCTTAAGGTTCTTAGTTGCGCCAACGTCTCCGCATCATTTAATCCAGCTACCTGCTTATCTTGTGCAACCCATGCAGAAATTGCATCTGTGATCTCCGCCTCGATACTACGCTGGGTGCGCTGCGCCAAATCTTGCAAACTAATATAGGTGGCCGGTGTGAGCTGAATGGCAACAAAACTCGACTTTTGTTCAAGTTGGGTGTGCATAGCGTTATTTTAGCACCTCAATCACATTCTCGCCCCCCACATATAACCCCGCCACCACCTCAGCCCGATGCCGCAACACGGCCCGTTGGTTAAGCGACCCTTTATCTGTAATTTCACCCACATCAATCGAAGGCGGCACAGCCATAATGACAGCGCGTTGGATCAATGTAGAGCTACCAGTGCTGGCCTGCGCCAAACGCTGTAAGGTGTGTTGAATGGCCTCGCGAACAGCAGCATGTGCCACAACCGCATCGTCACGCATCGTGGTAGGCGCATCGATCAACTTGCGACAGGCCGCCATATTTGGGAAAATAATCGCGCCAACCTCGTCACGGTCAATACCCGTAATCACCGCATCTTGAATCAGCGGCGCACCTGCCGCCACCAATTTGGCACGCAACACGCCTACGCT
>CAZLOF010000556.1:0-3573 GCA_964560745.1 uncultured Thermoflexus sp. | reverse complement strand
TGTAGGAATGAACGGACTCGCGAGACATCTTTTGTAGAATCCCCCCGACCGGGAGCAGGAGATGGATCGATGGACAGAGATAAGCAGGAAATTGCCAGGAAACTGAAGATCTTGCGCCACGCCGAGGAGACAGGTCATGTCGCCAGGACGTGTCGCTATTTCGGCATTGGCCGAGCCAGCTTCTACCGCTGGCTGACGGCCTATCGAGCCGGCGGAGAGGCGGCCCTGATCAATGCCAAGCCCATCCCAAAGAACCCGGCCAACCAAACCCCACCGGAGATCGTTGAGAAGGTTCTTCACCTGCGTCAGACCTATCACCTCGGCCCGATCCGCATCGTCTGGTATCTTGCCCGCTACCACGGCATCAAGATCTCTGGCGCCGGCGCCTACCGCATCCTCAGGCGCCACAATCTAAACCGACTTCCGCGCGGAACGCGCGTCCGTAAAATCCACACCAAGCGCTACAACAAGCAGGTGCCAGGCCATCATATTCAGATGGACGTCAAATTCCTCATCTTCAAAGGTAAATCCGGCCAAACCGTGCGGCGGTTCCAGTACACCGCCATCGATGACGCCACCCGCATTCGCGCGCTCAAGGTCTACAATCGACATTCCCAAGCCAATGCCATCGACTTCGTTGACTATGTCATCGACAAGTTCCCGTTCCGCATCCAGGAAATCAGGACCGATAACGGCCATGAGTTCCAGGCCAAATTCCACTGGCATGTCGAGGACAAGGGGATCCGGCACGCCTACATCAAGCCGCGATCACCTCAGCTCAATGGCAAGGTCGAGCGATCACATCGATCCGATCAGCAACAGTTCTACCAGTTGCTGACATACAAGGACGACGTCGATCTCGAGGCCAAACTGGATGAATGGGAGCGCTTCTACAATTTCGCCAGGCCCCATGGCGCCTTCAACGGCAAAACACCTTACGAAGCTCTCAGAGAACGCCTATAATTGCACACCTAGATGTCTCGCGGCTTCGTCTCTATTACACTTCGTATTCTGCGAATGGCAATAGGCAGGACACCTAATAAAATTAACGCCTCCCGCGATTGATAGCACAACCCAATAATGTTCCTAGTACGGTGAGCGTGATACGCGTCACGTGTTATCTACTTTGCAGTGTCAAATCCACGATAGGTAAATCAATTCATCATTGACTACGTCATTCTATGTAAGCTGTCATCGTCCTGCCGTAATCGGGCAGCAGTTGCTTAGCATAGCCGTGTGTAGTGATGGATAAGAGGATCTGGGAATGCGTCGACAAGTCTTGCAGCGCTTCTGCAGCGACACCGTTTGCCATAGCGCCAGCTTTTACCGAGGTCACGGTGACGACCGAGCAGCTACCAGTGTTGTTGTTACCATCTATAATCAAGATTTGGCGCTTATCGGAGACACTCGTAATGTCACAGTTAAGAAAGGCAAGATGCTAGCTCCGAGGACTGGAGTCGGCAGTAGGAGGTGAGCGTACGCTCATCGATACGGAAGCCGGCGAAAATCTGGCGCGTCTTTAGCGTGTTATTGGTACTGAGATTGAAGCGGTCCTCGATCGCGGCGAGACCACGCCGGGAGTGAAGTCCGCCCGCGAGAAGATGCCAGCGCCTTAATCATTTCCACCAGCTCGGGAAATGGTTCGGCATCTCACCATCTGGCATTTCACGTTGAGGAGGGTGAGTTACTCCCACCCCTGTGGAGCCTAGAGGCTCAGAGCCTCGTATCGCCCCGCGCTGTCCCACCCAGCGTGGGGCTTTTTCTTTAAGTGGAGGAAAGCTCGCAGGCTTAAATCCTGCATGAGCTAAATAGCAAAACTCTCGAATGTTTTCTTTTAATGCCGGTTGCAAGTTTATAGACAGATGCCGAGGTTGCGCGCCCTCCCGACGATTCTGATGCGGTCGGCTTGAAATCAGGAGCAGACGTCAATTGTTTGAGCCGCAATTAATATGGAAAACAGTAACTTAGCTTTTACTAAAAACCCTCGGTGCATTTAAGATAGATTGAAATAAATTTGAAACCTTGAAACGGTGTCCCAGCTGCAGCGTCTCCCATTGGGTCCAACCACTCATAGAGGAAAGCCAATCATCGCGACTGTAGAAGATAGAAAAACACAATCTGATTCTGACAGATTTGACTTGCTGCAAGCCCAGCGCGACGAAGCGACCATCTTGTCAGCGCATGTTACGAGGACGAATTATGTTGGCTCCAGCCCTGTCTTCTTTGGGCCTAATACACCGCTCTTCGACAATAGCAAGAATACTGTTGATTTTAATAACCTCAAAAAAGGCGATTACTTAGAAGGCAGTCAATATAACGCTATGGATGGCGATGACACTGTATATTTGCCCAGTAACACTAATAAAGCCGCTCAAGCTGGCTATAACCAAACTGCTTTCTTCCATGCTGGAAACGGTGATGATGTAATCACGGGCGGCACACTTGATGACAACATCTACGGTGACAATGGCAACGACAAACTCATAGGCGCCAGCGGAAATGACAAGCTTTATGGTGGCAGTGGCAATGATGAGATTGATGCCGGCAGCGGCCACGACACAGTAGATGGTGGTAATGGGAACGACATAATCGAAGGTGCCGGTGGCAACGATACGCTGTTAGGCGGTAGTGGTAACGATTTCATCGATGGTGGCATCGGCAACGACGCTATCGACGGTGGTGCCGGAAATGACTACATCGATGGCGCCTACGGCAATGACGAGCTACGTGGTGGCAGAGGGAACGACATTTTGCTCGGTGGTGCAGGGGACGACAGACTGCTTGGAAATGAGGGGGACGACTTTTTGGACGGCGGAGATAGTTGGGATTATCTATACGCAGGTGAGGGGAACGATAAATTATATGGTGGCAATGGTAATGACCATCTCCTGGGAGAGGGGGTAATGATGTTCTGTTCGGAGGAGCGGGCGACGATATTGTGTACGGGAGTGGTGGGGTGAATGTGCTTCATGGCGGTGAGGGTAATGATTCTCTCCATCATCATTTAAATACCAGCGAGGGCGCAGTAGATACGATGTTTGGTGAGGACGGAGATGATTATTTTACATTAGATGGAGATGGTTTTGTACAGGCTTACGGCGGCGCCGGCAATGACGAGTTTGATCTTTGGTATGGCGAAACGGGACAATCAATCGTAACTGGGGGAAGCGGAGCTGACATTTTTGGGCTCGACGTTTGGGGCGGCACCGGGACAATATCAGGTGCTGACATCATTGCCGACTTTGAAGACGGGGTTGATAAAATCAATCTTATTGAGTTTTCTAATGGTTATCATTACGACGGGCTTAGTTTTGAAGATTATGCGACACTTTTTAATGACGGTAATAATTGTGTCATCTTCAGCAAAGTCAGCAACCATATTCTTGCTGTCGTACAAAATGGTGCCGGCTTAATATCAGAAGCGGATTTTGTCTGATCTAAATTAGCATAACGAACATAGCGAGCCGCTTGGATTGTCATGCTTGACATCCAGCGGCTCGTGTTGTTTAGGGCTAGCGGCGCGACTAGCGAGGGTTATTACGGTAATCGACAGAGGTGACGCCAAATAAATAG
>CAZLOF010000555.1:0-3592 GCA_964560745.1 uncultured Thermoflexus sp. | reverse complement strand
GCTTTGGGCCATTAATTCAGGTGAATAGTAGCCACGTAAGACCGGATAAGTGAACCAGCCATGAAATGGGTCTTGCACATCGGCCAATCGGGCTGCTTCGATATCGTCGGGGTTGTTGGCATCGAAGGGCAAACATGGCTCATAATTGAGCACAATGCCGACTTTGGCTGGCTGGCTGGCGCAGGCTCGCACCGCTTGCATGGCGCGTCCGTGCGCCAACAAGGTATGGTGCGCTGCTTGACGGGCCAATTTGCCATTACGCAGACCGGGCGCATGTTCGCCAATTTCGTGGCTGAGGAACGACACACACCAAGGCTCGTTAATCGTCATCCACTGGGTGACGCGATCTCCCAAGGTGCGGGCCATGAGCGCGGCATAATCGGCAAACCATTCGGCGATATCGCGGTTGGCCCAGCCGCCGCGATATTGCAGAGCGCTGGGCAGATCCCAATGATAAAGCGTGGCATATGGTTCGATGCCGGCTTCGAGCAAGCCGTCCACCAGCTTATCGTAAAAATCCAGCCCGCGCCGCTCGACACGGCCTGTGCCATCGGGCAATACACGAGGCCACGCGATGCTAAATCGGTAGGCGTTGGCGTTGAGCGATTTGATCAGCTTAATATCATCTTGCCAAAGGTGATAATGATCGCAGGCCACAGCACCGCTGCTGCCATCAATAATTTTGCCGGGGGTGTCGCAAAAATCATCCCAGATACTGCGCCCACGCCCGTCGTCATTTACGGCCCCTTCGATCTGATACGATGAGGTGGCAACACCCCACGTGAAATTATTTGGAAACATCATCATTGGTTGGTGATTCTCTCACTGTATTTTTCATTGACCATATCTCACATTTTTTCAGAAAAATAGCCCCTTGGTTGCAATGAATCGTAATATTTTTGCTGTCTTCGCGCAGCGGGTAAATACGCCCGCTTAAACACGTGCCTTGGTTTGCATATACCTCGACCACCGAAACATCGATAAAAATGCGCAACCTCAATGCCTCGCTTTGTGCCAACAGCATTGGTGCGGCATTGGCTTGCCCGCTGGCGCTATTTTGGCGCGAATGGGTCGTGTTGAGCCATAAACTTTGATGTACATGGTCATAGATGATGGTGGTTTGCTCTTCTTTATCGGGCGAATGGCAAACTGAGACAACAATTTGCCCAGCGTCAGCGGGGTCAATTTCGAGATTGAGTTCGCAGCAATTTGATTGCACGGGTAGCGTGAGTGGTTGCTGGTTGTGAATGGGTTGCGGGGTTGATTGATAGACTTCGCCGCGCAATTGCTCAACTTCAACGGCTGGTTGGCTAATGATTTTTTTGCCATCGTTAGCCAGTGATAACACACGTGGCAAAGTCATCACGCCATTCCAAGTGTCAGCACCTTGTTCATGGCTAGGGCGCGATTCGCGCAGCCAGCCAAACATGATGCGTCGCCCATCATGAGCCGCAAACGATTGCGGTGCCCACATGGCTGTGCCATAGTCGAGTATGCCTTGGGCATGCGGCGTGAGCTGATTATTGCGCCATTCACCCAAAACGTAATGCACTTGGTTGAGCGGAATGGGCGAAATACATAAAGCCACGCTAGGGGCTTGGTTGGGGTGGGGCAGGCTAAAAAAATCGGGGCATTCCCACATTGTGCCGCTGTTGTGGCCAGCATTTGGCAAATCATTGCTTTGCAACGCAATGCCAACATAATCCCATTTAAGCAAATTGGCTGAAGTGTAATGAAAAACACAACCGCCTTGCCCATGAATGCCGCTGCCAATCAATTGATGCCATTGCCCATTTTCTTTCCACACAGTGTGATCGCGAAACCCAACAATGTTGAGATGGCTGGGGGGGTGGATAACGGGGTTAAGTGGATATTTTTGCCATGTTTGCAAATTGGCATCGCCGAAGGCCAAAGCGGGCACTTGTGGTGTGTAGTTGGGCGCGACTACCCCGGTATAAATAATGGTGGGTATGCCATCATCGGCGATAACACAGCATCCGCTAAACACCCCGCCCGCATCGTAAGCGCTTTGGTCGTTTGAGGGCGCAAGCGCAATCGGCTGATGTTGCCAGTGTACTAAATCTTGGCTGGTGGCGTGCCCCCAGTGCATATTGGCCCATACACTGCTATGTGGGTTATGCTGGTAAAACAGATGATACACGCCATTGTGCTGAATCAAGCCATTGGGGTCATTGAGCCAGCCTTTGGGCGCGGTAAAGTGGTAGCGTGGGCGATACATAAGTGAATTACGAATTACGAATTACGAATTACGAATTGAGGAACAACAGACCCAAATTCGTAATTCGTAATTTGTAATTCATAATTGTATTAGCCTTTTACGCTGCCTGCGAGTAGGCCGCGAATAAAATAACGTTGCATCGAGAAGAACACGATCAGCGGCACAAGCATGGTGACAAAGGCCCCTGCCGTCAGGTAATGCCAATCTTGCCCACGTGAGCCAATCATATCGGTGAGGCGAGCGGTCATAACACGCAGGTTGCCGCTGGGGCCAAGGAAAATGAGGCTCACAAGGAAGTCATTCCACACCCAAATGAATTGGAAGATGGCGAACGAGGCCAAGGCTGGCACACTGAGTGGCATCACCAAACGGGTAAAGGTGGTGAAATGTGACGCACCGTCGATATAGGCTGCTTCCATCGTTTCACGTGGGAGCTGCGAAATGTAGTTATAGAGCAAATAAGTGGCGAGCGGCAAGCCAAAGGTGACGTGAGCCAACCACACCGCCAGATACGATCCGTTGATTTCGAGCCTAGCGAAGTCGCGCAAAATGGGAACCATGGCTACTTGTAGTGGCACAACCAACAACGCGACGACGGCGACGAACAAAATTTTGCGCCCGATGAAATTCATCCATGAGAAGGCATAGGCGGCAAAGGCGGCGATGAGGATGGGCAAAATGGTGGATGGAATGGCGACGACGGCGGTGTTAATCATCGAAGGGCCGATGTCGTTGCCTTGAATTTGGCGTAATGTGCCATCTTCTTGCTTTTCTTGAAATTGGTCGCCCAAGATTACGGCGCGATAGTTGTCGAGCGTGAAGCGAGTGTCCATCGTCCAGCGTTGTTCTTCGACAAAAACGGTACCGAGGCGACGGTTGCCCTCCCATTTCAGACGTTTGCCGTTGGCTTCGACACCAGCCCGAAACTGCTCGAAGGTAGCGGTGACACCTTCAATGGTGATGGGTTTATCGGGGTCTGTGCCGGTTGGTGCAGGCATTTCGCTTATTTTTACCCATGCCTGATGAGGCAAGATATACCACCAGCCGCTTTCGGCAATGGCACGACTGGTACGGAATGAGGACACCAGCAACCCAATTGTCGGCAAAATCCACAGGAAGCAAATGAGTGCTAACGAGATATTGACGATCAAACTCGAAGTGCGTTTGTTGCGTGAATAAGATTTCATGTTGCTCCTGATTTATTTGCGATTTTGGGCCAACTGACGAAGGTTATAGGCCATGACTGGAATAACCGCGACGAGCAAAAGCGTGGCAATGGCCGCGCCCCAGCCGATATTGCGGTTGGCGAAAAGCTGGCGGTAAAACTGTGTGCCGATCACCTCAGTGCTAAAT
>CAZLOF010000554.1:0-3601 GCA_964560745.1 uncultured Thermoflexus sp. | reverse complement strand
CAATATTACTCATTTTATTTTCCTCATTGGCCATTTCATTTTTGGGGCATTGGCCGGTTTATCACCCAAGGTTTTGACAAAATTGCTGCATACATCCACCCAAAATGCCAATTTTTCATCGGTATCAATCGCGGGCGGATCAACATACACATAGCCCTTCATCGGGCGACCAACAAAGTCCATGATCCGCACGTATGGTTTTGACAACATCTCGTCATAATTATCGGGACCAACACGTGCCATCAATGCATCTTTTATTACACCAATTGCCATATGCCCATTTTGCATAAACGCAATACCACCAAACATGTTTTTTTCAACGATGTTGGTCTGGCCTATCAAGGCCTCTCGGATACGTGCAGCAAGTTCTTTGTCGTATGCCACTTTTTATCTCCTATCTCTTTTTTCTTAAAAATATTATAAAATTTCTATATGGATTCTAATGCTAAAAGTCCTAAATCAAATACAGATGAAAAGCCTCCAAATTAAAAAGATACACTCACGGCATTTCGCTAATGGCCTGATTAGCCCACCAACGCCCAAAATGAAAGCTGCGCCAATTTGTAAGGCGATAATTTGTGTTTAGCAAATAGTTGCGCACTTGGGCTTGATCTTGTGCCGATAGGGTTGGCATCACCTCGATCAGGGCTGGCACAGCGTCGGCGCTGAGTTGCATGACATATTGAGAATCGAACGCCCGTGAGGCACGTGGCGCGAGTGCGACAAGCCCACCCGCCCGTTGCGCATTAAAACGCACGATAAGGGCATCAGGATTAACAAGGTTAAGGCCAAGCAAAGTCACAAAACCTGCCAGCATTGCGCCAAAAATAAAACGCTGGGTGCGCCCACGCAAAATGGTGAAGGCAAACCACAAAAACGTCATGGCGATCCAGATCATAAACGCGGTGGGGTAAATGCGCAGCTCGCTCAGGCCGTAAATTTGAGTATAGAGCCACATGCGCTGAAAAGCCGAAACCATGACAATGCCCATCAAAACAATCAGCACACTGGCGATGATGCGAAAGAAATGCAACACACGCGCGTCAGATTTGTCGATGAGCCAATCGGTCAGCAACAAGACAATTAACAAAAGCACAGCTACAACCACCAGCTCAAAAAAGCCGCGCCGCGCATAATCGGCATAGGTGAGGCCACTGGCAACTGAAACCATTGACTCGCCACCAAACAAATAGGTGAGTTGTAGTGCCACAAAAGCCGCAAACAACAAGGTGAGGGCACTGAGTGGTAAACCAAATTCAACCAAACCGAGTTTAAACAAGGCGGGCATGGCAGATTTGTCAACATAGTGAAAGATGGGTAGCACCATGGCTGAAAGCAGCCCAACCGCCAGCCACATAATGGTGATAAAAAGCACAATGCGCCCAATCAGCTCGGCTACATTAATATTAATGAGTTGACGCAAAATGCGGGCAAAGCCAGCATCGGCGGCGGCAAACAAACCTCCAAACACCAGTAGCAATGGCAAAGTAATCAGCACCCCAACAACAACACGCCGCCAAATTTGCCAGGGCCGCCACAATGCAATTAAGCGCCAGTCGATTTCATTGGTTAATAGTGGGAACGCGCCTAACAACATCTCAACACCCGTGCTAAACATGCCTGCAATGTATGACACAACCGAGGCTACCCGCACCTGCCCTTGTTGGGTGCGCAGTCCCATGACCCCAAAAGCGATGAGTATAGCAAGCACGTTATAAATACGCAAACTTTGCGAATCCCGAATAATATAAAACACGGTGAATAATATAATCGGCAACGCCATCCATCGCCCGCCGCCACGCAATTGCACCGCGCCGAGCTTGGCGGTAATAAACAACAAGGCCACAAAGAGTATCGCCGTTAAACTGATGTTTAGCCCAAAATCACTTGACCATAATAATTCATGGGTGATGAAGGCATAGACGGTCGTGGTCGCCAGCATGATGAGGGCTAAACGATTGTTGGGGCGAGCCAATATGACGCGGGATGCAGGAGGTTCAGTTGCTTGCATGAAACAATCTTAGCAAAAAAGGTAAGCTATTGCCCAACGCATCACCCATGTGTGCTGGGTGAACACCTCACAATCTGGATACAATTAAACCCTTTCACGACCATGTTGACCGAACTACGCGTACGCGATTTTGTAATTATTGATTCGCTTGATCTTTCATTTGATCGTGGCCTTAATGTCATTACGGGCGAAACGGGGGCGGGCAAGAGTATTTTGATCGACTCGATTGCTTTGTTGTTGGGTGATAAGGCCGACCCCGGCATGGTGCGCATTGGCACCGATAAAGCCATTATTGAGGGCGATTTTAATATTAGCCCCGAAGTTGCCGAAAGTCTAAAACCCATTCTGAGTGAACACAATTTAGAAAACGACGAAAACACTGGGCATATTGTGTTGGCGCGTGAGGTGCGCAATAATGGTCGCACCGTGTGTCGGATAAATGGCAGTGCCATCAGCCAAAACGTGCTGCGCGAGATTGGCGAGCATTTGGTGGACGTGCATGGGCAAAGTGAGCATTTGTCACTGTTACGGGTAAAGGAACATGTCAATTTGCTCGATTCATTTGCAAACACTTGGGAACAACGCAAAAAAGTGGCGCTAAAAGTCGGCGAATGGCGCAGCACCATCAAACAACGCGAAAGCACCGAATTAAACGCCCGCGAGCAAGCGCGTCGGCTCGATATGTTGAATTTTCAGGTAGAGGAAATTCGCAGCGCCAAATTAAAGGCGGGCGAAGAAGCCGCCTTGCAAGAAGAACATACCCGCCTTGCCAATGCCGAAGCACTGGCCGAATATGCCAGCGAAGCTTATACGGTGCTATACGACTCGGGCGACCGGCATCACCCCGCCGCGCTTGACCAAATTGCCCAAGCCGGGCGGGCGCTGGTGAATTTGGCGCGTTTTGACAAACAATTCGAAGAATTATTTAAATCGTTGACTGAGGCCAATGTCATTTTAGAAGAAGTGGCACGCAGTGTGCGTGATTATCGCGATGGGATCGAGTTTAACCCCAAACAACTGGAGCAGGTTGAAAGCAGGCTTGAATTGCAAAAAAAGCTAAAGCGCAAGTATGGCGAATCGATTGATGCGGTATTGGAATATTTAGCTAAAGCTGAAAAAGAATTAGACGAATTGGCAAGCAGCGATGAACGCATTGACGCGCTGAAAAAACGTGAGAAAGTATTGCAAAAAGAGGTAGATGCGCTGGCGGCTGAATTGAGCAACAAGCGCAAAGCAGCCTGCAAAGCACTGGCGGCGGGGGTCGAACAAGAATTGGCTGACCTAAAAATGGGTGGGGCGCGGTTTGAGGTGAATATTGTGTCGCAGCCGTGCGATTCGACCGGGGCGGATCGGGTTGAGTTTATGATTGCGCCAAACTTGGGCGAAGGGCTAAAACCACTGGCAAAGGTGGCATCGGGCGGTGAAACGGCGCGGCTGATGTTGGCGCTCAAGGCAGTTTTGGCACGCTCGGGCAGCCACAACGCCCCCACTCTCATTTTCGACGAGGTCGATCAGGGTATCGGCGGGCGGGTTGGCACGATTGTGGGGCAAAAATTGTGGAATTTGACACACGCCCATCAGGTGTTGTGT
>CAZLOF010000553.1:593-3612 GCA_964560745.1 uncultured Thermoflexus sp. | reverse complement strand
CGGGCTGCTGGCGGGGCTGGGTGCGGTGGTCGGGCACTGCTTTCCGGTCTGGCTGGGGTTCAGGGGCGGCAAGGGCGTGGCCACGGCGGCCGGCGTGATGCTGGCGCTGTCCTGGGCGGTGACGCTGGTCTGCCTCGGCCTGTTCGCCGTCGTGTTCGCCTTCACCCGCATCGTGTCGACGGCCTCGCTGACGGCCGCGATGGCGGCGCCGCTGCTGGCCTGGTGGTTCGGCCAGCCGATGATGGCGCTGCTGTTCCTGGTGATCGGCGCCATCGTCTGGATCAAGCACGCCGAGAACATCGGCCGGCTGCTGCGCGGCGAGGAGAACCGCTTCACCGTCGGCTCGCGCAAGGGCTAGCCCGGCCTTCGCGCCACCATGTGCCAGATGTGCCAGTGCTTGGGCCTGCCGCGTGGGGTCATGGCGTCGGCATGCTCCTCGTCGAGCCTTTCCACCGACCAGCCGGCGAGCAGGGCATCGACCCCGGCACGGGTGTGGATGGTGATGCCGGGACTTGCAGCCCAGCTGTCCCCGGGCCCGTAGAGCTGGCCCGCGAAGCGGCCGCCGGGGTTCAGGCTGGCGCGGATGCGCGCCCATAGGCCGGCGAAACGCTCGGGCGGGCAGAGCGGCAGGGCGAAGCTGGCGTTGACCAGGTCGCAGGTAGGCCATTCCACGTCCTCGAAGCGGCCGGCGACGGTAACGAGCCGGCCGGTGGCGCCGGCCCGCCGGCGAAGCTCGGCCAGCGCCTCGGCCTGCCTGTCGACGGCGGTGACCCGCCAGCCTTGGGCCAGCATCGGCAGCGCGTCGCGGCCGATGCCGCAGCCGAGGTCGACGGCGTGGCCCGATGTGCAGCCTTCCCGCGCGAAGGCGGCAAGTGCTGCCAGCATGGTGGCACGCGGCGCGCCGTGGCCGGCCGTCTGCAGATAGGCCCGATGGCCGCTCTCGTATTCCTCGATGGGCTGTGGCATGACTAGCGTCATGGTTGATAGATCCGCGCACAGAATGCCGCTTCGCAACCTTTCGCGCGAGGAGAAGCTCGACTGGCTCCGCCTCGCCCGCTGCGGCGGCATCGGCGCCATCCGCTTCCACAAGCTGGTCGGCCGGCTGGGCTCGGCCGGTGCGGCGCTGCGGGCGCTGCCCGGCATGATCGCCGCCGGCACCGCCGCCGACGTGGAGATCTGCCCGGCGGACCGGGCCTTGCGCGAGCTGGAGGCGATCGAGGAGCTGGGCGCCTGCCTGCTCGCCGCCTGCGAGCCCGGCTATCCGCTGGCCTTGCGCGAGATCCCCGACCCGCCGCCGGTGCTCACCGTGCTCGGCCAGGTCGAAGCCCTGGCCGGGCCGGGCGTGGGCGTCGTCGGAGCGCGCAATGCCAGCGGCAACGGCCGTCTGTTCGCGAAAGCCCTGGCCGCCGCGTTGGGCGCGGGCGGGCTCAGCGTGGTCTCCGGCCTCGCCCGCGGCATCGACACCGCAGCGCATGGCGGGGCGCTGGAGGCCGGTGCCATCACCATCGGCGTCATCGCCTCGGGCGTCGACGTGCCCTATCCACCGGAGAATGCCGGGCTCGCCGCACGGATCACCGAGCGCGGGGCCGTGGTCAGCGAACGGCCGCTGGGTGCAGCACCGCAGGCCCGGCATTTCCCGCGGCGCAACCGGGTCATCTCGGGGCTGGCGCTGGGCGTGGTGGTCGTCGAGGCGGCGCCGGGATCGGGCTCGCTGATCACGGCACGCCTCGCCGCCGAGCAGGGACGCGAGGTGATGGCGGTGCCCGGCACGCCGCTCGACCCGCGCCACAAGGGCACCAACCAGCTGCTGCGCGACGGAGCGACGCTGGTCGAGAGTGCCGCCGACGTGTTCGACACGCTGCGGCCGCTGATCGGCAGCCGGCGTCCGCGACCCGTGCAGCCGGCCTTCGACCCGCCGCCGCCGGTGCCTGCCAAGATGCCGGCAGCCGACGCCGAGGGCCTCGCCGGCCGGCTCGCCGAGCGGCTGGGACCGGAGCCGCTGGCCATCGACGAGCTGGTCCGCCAGTGCGAAGCCACGGTGGCGGATGTGCAGGGAGCGCTGCTGGATCTGGAGCTGGCGGGGCGGCTGGAACGGCATCCGGGCAACCGTGTCGCGTTGCGTGTCGATTGACGCGAGGCATCGACGCAGCCAAGTAGCGACGGGCGACCTCTCCCGTCGCGTGCAACAAGCCGGACCGCAGCCGCCCATGGACGTCGTCGTCGTCGAATCGCCGACCAAGGCCAGGACCATCGACAAGTATCTGGGCGAGGGCTTCAAGGTCCTGGCCAGCTACGGCCATGTCCGCGACCTGCCCGAGAGCGAGGGCTCGGTCGACCCCGACGAGGATTTCCGCATGACCTACGAGGTCATGGCGGAGAAGAAAAAGCGCATCGACGAGATCGCCCAGGCGGTGAAGCAGGCCAAAAGGCTCTGGCTCGCCACCGACCCCGACCGCGAGGGCGAGGCGATCTCCTGGCACCTGCTGGCGGCGCTCCAGGCCAAGAAGGCGCTGAAGAACGTCGACGTCGGCCGCGTCGTCTTCCACGAGGTGACGAAGCCGGCCGTGCTCGAGGCGATGCAACACCCGCGCGACCTCGACGAGCACCTGATCGACGCCTACCAGGCGCGCCGGGCGCTCGACTATCTGGTCGGCTACCGCCTGTCGCCGGTGCTGTGGCGCAAGCTGCCGGGCTCGCGCTCGGCCGGCCGCGTGCAGTCGGTGGCCTTGCGGCTGATCTGCGAGCGCGAGGCCGAGATCGAGGCGTTCCGCGCCCAGGAATACTGGAGCGTCGAGGCGCTGCTGCGCACCGCGGCCGGTGCGACCTTCACCGCCCGGCTGACGCAGCTCGACGGCAAAAAGCTCGACAGGATGGCGCTGGCCACCGCGGCGCAGGCGGACACGGCGGTGGCGGCCGTGCGTGCCGCGGCGCTCTCCGTGGCCGAGGTCGAGAAGAAGCAGGTACAGCGTCATCCCGCACCGCCGTTCAGCACCTCGACCCTGCAGCAGGAGGCGGCGCG
>CAZLOF010000553.1:0-583 GCA_964560745.1 uncultured Thermoflexus sp. | reverse complement strand
CCTGTTCGAGGGTGCGGATCTCGGCGGCGAGACCGTGGGCCTCATCACCTACATGCGCACCGACAGCGTGGCGCTGTCCGGCGAGGCGCTGTCGGCGACGCGGCGGCTGATCGGCAGCCGTTTCGGCGAGCGCTACCTTCCCGACAAGCCGCGCGTCTTCAAGAACCGGGCGAAGAACGCGCAGGAAGCGCACGAGGCCATCCGGCCGACCGACCTGTTCCGCCGGCCGGACGAGATCGGCCGCTTCCTCGACGACGACCAGCGCCGGCTCTACGAGCTGGTCTGGAAGCGCACGGTGGCCTGCCAGATGGCGGCGGCCCTGCTCGACCGTGTGATCGTCGACATCGCCGACGCCGCCCGCAAGGTGGGCCTGCGCGCCACCGGCCAGACCGTGGCCTTCGACGGCTTCCTGAAACTCTACCAGGAAGGTCGCGACGATCCGGCGGCCGACGACGAGGACGAGGACGGCCGCCTGCTGCCGCCGCTGGCCGTCGGCGACGGGCTGAAGGCGGAGAAGGTCACGCCCAGCCAGCACTTCACCGAGCCGGCGCTGAAGAACGTCGACGTCGGCCGCGTCGTCTTC
>CAZLOF010000552.1:0-3614 GCA_964560745.1 uncultured Thermoflexus sp. | reverse complement strand
GTCAAACCCATCAACACCACGCCAAAAAGCCATTTAAATGCCTCCATCTGGTTTTGCTCACCATGCTAGATGACGTATCTGCCCCGAAACAGATACGACATCCAAGCCACAACCAAAACTTGCTTTATTTCTTGGGTTTGCCGTCGCCAGCCTGAAACAATCCCAATGCGCCGCGTCCGACGAAGTTAAAGGCGTGGGTCACAATGGGGTAAAGCCCATCTTCGGTCATGCTAAACTCAACAATAGCCCCTTGCGCGGGCGATAGATCAACCGCTTGCGAACCATAATTGCCTTTGTTGTCAGCCGTTAGTTGCACACCCTCTTTAATCACCGTATCAAAAATGGTGCCAACAATATGAAATGAGCTATCAATGCTAGGGCCTGCATCCAGCAAAAATACACGCACCTTCTTACCGGTGTTAATCTTAATCGGGTTGTCTAAATATTGATTTGCAACGCCATTAAACACCACATAATCTGGCGCAGGCGCAGCCGCCGCGGCTTTGGTCAAGCTACTCAATTCGCCCTGTGGGCCAAGATACCATTCACTTTGCACAAAAGCAAATTCTTTGTCAACCGGCGGCAAGCCCTCTTTTGGCTCGACAATAATCATGCCATACATACCATTGGCAATGTGGTGTAGCGCGGGCGCAGTGCCACAGTGATACATCCACACCCCCGCAAACTCGGCCTTAAACTCATATAGTTTTTCTTCGCCGGGGTTAATCGAAGTCATTTCATCGTTCCATGCCACTTTGCTAGCATGAAAATCAACTGAATGGGGCAACTTGCTATCGGCAGGGTTCTTAAGGTGAACCCGCACGGTGTCGCCCACTTTAACGCGAATCATTGGCCCCGGCACAGTACCACCAAAAGTCCACACCGATTGCACAAACCCTTTCGCCACTGTCATCGGCATCTCTTTAACCACAAGGTCAATATCGTGAACCGTGCCAGTTAATAGCTTGGGGGCAACAGGGTCATACAATTTATAAGCAGGGGCTTTATCATTTGGCAGCACATCAAATGCTACGGCTGGGCCGCCATGTCCCCCACCCGATTCTTCTTCTTTGGCGGTTACTTTGCTACCCACTGAAATTGTGCCAACCATGCCAGCCTCTTTGTGCCCAGGGATTGAGCAAATGAATTTGACACCCTCTGGCCCGATCATGACATCGGCCTGTTGTGTTTCACCGGCCTTGGCCGAAATCTTGGTGCCATCGGGGAAACTAATATCATGCAAAATTGAGCCAGTATTAACAAATTTAATGGTGTAACGACCGGCTTTATCGACATTAAAGAAATTTGGGCTAAAGCCAATATCGATGCCTTTTATTTCTAATGTGCCTAACACCGCCCCTTGGGGCGGTGACGACACCCGCACAATTGCCGGAATATCGGTTGGTTTTGCGGCCACAGGTTGTACCGGTATGGGCGTATTGGTGGGGGCAGCCGTTGGTGTGGGCCGCACATCTTTATAACAACTGGTTAAAATAAGCGCGAAAATAGCAATCGATGAAATTAAATAAGGCCTAGATAAATATTGATTACGCATGGAACTCCTGTTAATGTGAGGCAAGTGTGACAATAAATGAACGCTCAATTGCCCCAAACGGGCAAAAATTTTCGCAAACATCACAAAACGTGCAACGGCTGGGCCAAGCAATCACTGCCTGACAATTTAACAAAGCCAAAGCTTGGGTTGGGCACAAAGCCACACACAAACCGCAGCCACCGCACAGTTTCAAGTCAATGTTTGGTAAATCCCAATTCATCACACCGCCTCCCATATTGAATATGGATTAGCGTAGCTTTAACTTGGCAATGTGTCTGCGACTTTTGTCACACATCGATATCTTTTATATAAAGTGGCGAGGCTGTTAAAATGTGGCTTAACGTTCTGCCATGCAACACCCCCCATCTGCCACACTCAAAATTCTTCAGGGTGCAAATCTATTTGCATCATTGCCAAATGAAACCATCGCAGCATTGGGCGATATTGCTATGTTACAAACACGCACAGCCAAACATGTGCTTTTTCTCGAAGGCGACCCAGCCCCGGGAGTCTATGTTGTTAGCCAAGGACGGGTAAAAATTAGCCGCATCTCGCCTAATGGGCGCGAACAAATCATGACCATTGTCACGCCCGGGCATCATTTCAATATTGTGCCGGTATTTGATGGCGGCCCATGCCCAGCCAATGCCGAGATCATGATGGCGTCGGAGTTATTATTATTGCCTACCATAGCATTACGCGCCCTTGTTACCCAACACCCCGCCTTGGCCTTGCTTTTGCTCAAAGAGTGTTCGTCACACATGCGCAGCCTTGTTAATCTGGTCGATGATTTAGCCCTGCGTACCGTGCAAGGCCGTCTGGCCAAATTATTAGCACACGCCGCCACGAACGAACACAAAACACCACTCACTCAAGCCGAGGTGGCTTCGCAACTCGGCACAGTGCGTGAAATGGTCGGTCGCACACTTAGAACCTTTGAAATGATGGGGTTGATCAAACTTGAGCGTGGAGTCATTCAAGTGATCAATCAAAAAGGGCTAATGGCACAGGCCGACGATAACTAACGTTTTTCAACTCTTAAGCAACAGATCAGCCAATCAACTTATAATGTCTGCCGCGATTTTTACGCACTTAACGAAATTACTGGACAAACTTAATGACACATTCGCTTGAACGTATACGAAACTTTTGCATTATTGCGCACGTAGATCATGGCAAATCGACCTTGGCCGACCGTTTGCTCGAGGCAACAGGCACGGTCACCCGCCGCGAAATGCAAGAACAATTACTCGATTCGATGGATTTGGAGCGCGAAAAAGGCGTTACGATTAAGGCATCGGCTGTGCGCATGAACTACACAGCCAAAGATGGCCTCGAATACGAGATCAACCTCATCGACACCCCCGGTCATGTCGATTTTACCTATGAGGTCAGCCGCGCTTTAAATGCCTGCGAAGGCGCATTATTGGTCGTCGATGCCTCGCAAGGCGTAGAGGCGCAAACCTTGGCTAACCTCTATCTGGCGCTCGAAGCCAACTTGCACGTCATCCCCGTCATCAACAAAATAGACCTGCCGCACGCCCGCCCCGAAGAGGTGGCCAAAGAAGTAAGCAATTTGCTGGGCGATGTGCCAGAAGAAATTTTGTGTATCTCGGCCAAAGCCGGTATCGGGATTAAAGACGTATTGGAGCGGGTGGTGCGCGATGTGCCGCCGCCCAAAGGCAGTGTCGAGGCTCCCTTACAGGCCTTGGTATTCGACTCACATTACGATGCTTATAAAGGCGTAATCGCCTATGCCCGTGTCATTAATGGGGCCATTACCGCCAAAACCAAGTTGCGCATGGCGGCCACGGGTGCTACATTCGGGGCCATTGAGATTGGGGCATTTAACCCGCGCATGAGCGCCACCAATGATATTTTGGCTGGGCAAGTAGGCTATGTCGCCACCGGTTTTAAGAGCGTGCGCGAATGTCGGGTGGGCGATACTTTGATCGATGCCATGAACCCGGTCGAGCCATTGACCGGCTATAAACCAGCCAAGCCGATGGTATTCGCGGGTATTTACCCCACTTACACCGACGATTACCCTTTGCTGAGG
>CAZLOF010000551.1:0-3615 GCA_964560745.1 uncultured Thermoflexus sp. | reverse complement strand
CCTGATATATTTGCTTTAAGTGTATAAAATCGCGCAAAAACTGCCGCTCAAGCGCCAATTTTTGTGGCGCAGGCAATAATGATGCCCGTAGCGCGTTAAGCGAAAATTGCTCCATGAGGCTCGCATCAAAATGAAACGCAGCCGCACACTTAACATATTCGTCATTCAACGTCGTATTAAACAACGGCGGGTCGTCAGAATTAAGAGTGACATACAACCCCTCAGCCATTAAACGTGGCAAAGGATGCTCAGCAAGGGTTTTGACAACGTTGAGGCAGACATTACTGCTAGGGCACACCTCTAATGGGATTTGCTGCTGACGCAAATAGGCCACCAGCGCTGGGTCTTCGAGACAGCGCACCCCATGCCCAAGGCGTTGTGCGCCCAAAACGTGAATCGCGCCCCACATGCTGGCAGGGCCTTCAGTCTCACCGGCATGTGGCACACTCGGCAAGCCCGCCGCCCGCGCCAAGTCAAAGCCAGCTTGATGTTTTTCGGGGGGATGCCCGACCTCATAGCCGCCCAAACCAATTGCATCGACGCCGTGTCCTAGAGCATTTGCCGCCCATTCAGCGGTGATGAGGCCATCGGCTGGCGATTCTTCACGCGCAATATCAATCACCAGCGCCATTGTTACGCCCAAGGTTTGGGCTGCCCACGCCCGTGCCCGATTAAGCGCCGCCAACTGATCGGCAAATGAAATATGGCAATGTTTGAAAATGGTGAACGCGGTATACGTGACCTCACTATGCACAATATTTTGGGCGGCCTGTTGTTGCAAAAATTCGCGGCAAATCAACTCAATATCATCAGCCGTGCGCAAACATTTGGTAATGGCGACATAAATATCGACAAAATGCGGGAAATTGACAAATTGATACCACTGACGCAACCCCACCACATCATCATAAGGCAATATTACGCCATTGCGTTGCGCCAACATCAACAAAGTTTCGGGGCGAATTGAACCTTCGAGATGCACATGCAACTCGACCTTGGGCATGGCGCACAGATATTGATTGAAAGACATGTAAGCCATTCTAGAATAATCTTAGCTTGACAATATCATATTAGCCAAAGTAAAGCAAGTTTTCGCCGATTTCACTATACCCGCCCTTGCCTAGGGCAAGGAAGGGTTTAGTGAAATCGGCATACATCTTAATGTGATATTGTCAAGTTAGAGTGACATTTTTATGCTTTTTTAATCTAACGACCTCGGTCTATGCTAACATTCGCTCCCTCATGCAAGATACGCTCGAACTCCTCATTGCGCCCAAAGCCCAATTGGCCGATATTCAAACCCTCGTCGATGCCCTTCGGGGGCGTCTTTGACATTGCTAACAAGCAAAAACGTGCCGACGAACTAGATCAACAAGCCGCCGACCCCGCTATTTGGGGAGATTCCATTCGCGCCCAAAGTGTCATGCGTGAATTATCGGGGCTAAAGCAAGCCGTGGGCGACTTTCGCGCCCTAGAACAACGCGCCCAAGATGCCCAATTGCTGATCGAATTGGCGGAAGAAGCGGAAGATGAAGACACTGCCCGCGAAGTGGGGGCTGAGATCATGGCGCTACAAAGCCAAGTGGCGCAAATTGAGCGTGAATTGATGTTTTCGGGCAAACACGATCACTCCGATGCCATCATTACCATTCAGCCCGGGGCCGGTGGGGTCGATGCCCAAGATTGGGCCGAAATGCTGTATCGCATGTATTTACGCTGGGCCGAGGCCAATGGCTTTAAGGTCTCTGAGATGGATTACTCGCCCGCCGAAACCGCTGGCATCAAAAACGCCACGTTATCCATTCGTGGTGACAAAGTGTATGGCTGGCTGCGCAGCGAAAAAGGCACACATCGGCTGGTGCGTATGTCGCCCTTTAACGCTGGCAACAGCCGCGAAACCTCATTTGCGCGGGTCGAGGTTTACCCAGACTTGCAAGATGACGAAATCGATATTGAGCTAAACCCCGCCGACCTTGAAATTGAAACCCATCGCTCACGCGGGGCGGGTGGACAAAATGTGCAAAAGAACGAGAGCGCTATTCGCATACGCCATTTGCCCACCGGTATTATTGTCACCTGTCAAGACCAACGCAGCCAAACCCAAAACCGTGAGCGGGCGTTACACATTTTAAAGGTGCGATTGCAAGAGTTAGAGGAGCAAAAGCGCGATGCCGAATTGCGCCAACTCAAGGGCGACGTGGTCGATGCCAACTTCGGCTCACAAATTCGCAGTTATGTCCAGCACCCCTATCAATTGGTCAAAGACCTGCGCAGCGATTATGAAACCGGCAATATCGCCGCCGTTTTAGACGGCGACTTGACCGGCTTTATGGAAGCCTTTTTGAAGATGGGGCTATGAAGGAGCCGTGAGCGAGGAAGCCATGAGCTTTGAGCCATGAGTAATAAGTCACGAGTCATAGCTCACGGCTCATGGCTCAAGGCTTTCTTGCTCACGGCTTCACCGCTCAAAGCTTCACCCGCTTCACCGCCTGCACAATTTTGTCGGGCGAGGGCAAAGTGTGGGCCTCAAGCGGCTGACTATAGGCGATGGGCACATCGAGTGCGCCGACCCGTTCGATAGGCGCATCGAGCCAGCCAAAACAGGTCTCGCTAATCCGTGCCGAAAGCTCGGCCCCAAAACCCGCGTTACGATGCGACTCATGCGCAATGACAACGCGGGTGGTTTTGCGCACCGATTTTGCAATCGTGTCCATATCTAATGGGTAAATCGTGCGCAAGTCAATCACTTCGACATCGATTCCGGCCTGCGCCAGCGTTTCGGCGGCCTCAAGCGCGTGCAACACCGTGCGGCTATAACTGATGAGCGTGACATCTTTACCCGTTCGTTTCACATCCGCCACCCCAAATGGAATCGGTGCAAGCTGTTCTGGAACATCGCCTTTGGTGTTATAAAGCAGCTTATGCTCAATCACAATCACCGGGTCATTTTCACGAAAGGCTTGTTTGAGCAAGCCTTTCGCATCATGTGGGGTAGATGGCAGGGCAATTTTGATGCCGGGTATGTGGGCAAAATGGGCTTCGAGTGATTGCGAATGCTGGGCCGCATTGCCGCGCCCGCCACCTTGCTGGGTGCGAATGACCAAAGGCACACTTACTTGTCCGCCACTCATTTGACGCATTTTGCAAGCTTGGTTAAAAATTTGATCGGCGGCCACCCACGCAAAATCCATAAACATCAGTTCGGCCATCGGGTGCTTGCCACACATCGCCAGCCCCACCGCCGCGCCAATAAAGCCACTTTCGCTGATCGGGGTTTCGAGCACGCGATTTGGGCCATATTTTGCCAACAACCCATCGGTAACCTTAAACAGCCCGCCATAAACCCCAATATCTTCGCCCAACAAAATAATGTTGGCATCGCGTGCCATTTCTTCATATAGCGCCTCGCGCAGCGCTTGGGAATAGGTTAATTCTCGCATTTTTATATTAAAACACGTATTTTCTCAATAATTAGAGGTAAATCTAAAAGATGTAATGTCGAAATCGTGATATGGCCTTTGGGAGCAGGGGCTTGCCCCTGCTCCCAAAGGCCATATCGTGATTTCGACGCAAATTTGTTTTATTCACCCCGAATTATTAAAAGACACAACATTT
>CAZLOF010000550.1:0-3617 GCA_964560745.1 uncultured Thermoflexus sp. | reverse complement strand
CAATATGACCCGGAGTGTCAATCAAATTGATTTGAATCTCTTTGCCTTCGGGTGTTTTCCAAAAACATGTTGTTGCCGCAGCCGTAATGGTAATACCGCGCTCTTGCTCTTGCGCCATATAGTCCATCACTGCAGCGCCTTCGTGTACTTCACCGATTTTATAAGTTCGGCCTGTATAGTACAGAACGCGTTCTGACGTTGTGGTCTTGCCAGCGTCAATGTGCGCAATAATACCAATATTGCGAATGTCGTGTAACGGATACTCTTTACTCATTGCTCAATTTCGTATCATTTTCTAATCTAGGCTTTAAAACAATTGTTTTTCAAAATAAATAGCCCAAAATCAGAAACTTAAGACTACCAGCGGAAATGTGCAAATGCACGGTTCGACTCAGCCATTTTGTGAGTTTCCTCACGCTTCTTAATTGCTGCACCCGTGTTGTTTGCGGCATCCATCATCTCATTCGCCAATTTTTCGGCCATCGACTTACCACTCCGCTTGCGGGCCTCACCTATAAGCCAGCGCATCGCCAAACTTTCTTTGCGATGGGCATTTACTTCTACTGGCACTTGCAGCGTTGCACCACCAACACGGCGGGGCTTTACTTCTACGTTGGGGCCAAGCTTATTCATTGCCTCTTCAAAAATAGAAAGGGCTGGCTTTTGCAGCTTGGTCTCAGCAATTTGCAATGCTGTATATACAACATTTTGCGCAACACTCTTCTTACCGCTATACATAATGCGGTTGATCAGGCGCTGTAACACTTGGCTGTTATAGCGTGTATCTGGCATCACAGGGCGCTTGGGGGGTTGATTTCGTCTTGGCATCTTACAATTTGCGATTTACGATTTATGAATTTGGATTGACATCAATCCAAATTCATAAATCGTAAATTAATTTACTTCTTCTTTGCTGGTGCTGGTTTGCCGCCTTTACCGGCGGCGACGGGTGCGCCTTTCTTGGGGCGCTTAGCACCATATTTTGAGCGGCTTTGCATACGCTTATCAACACCATCAGTGTCAAGCGTGCCACGAACAATGTGATAACGCACGCCCGGCAGGTCTTTAACACGACCGCCACGCACCAATACCACAGAGTGCTCTTGCAACTTGTGCCCTTCGCCGGGAATATATGCCGTCACTTCTGCGCCATTGCTTAAGCGTACGCGCGCAACTTTGCGCAAGGCTGAGTTTGGCTTCTTAGGAGTTTGAGTTCGAACGATGGTGCAAACACCACGTTTTTGTGGTGCGCCCTTGGGTTGCACAGTACGCTTGTTACCTTTTAAGGTATTGGTTGTAAATTGCAACTGAGGTGCCTTACTCAACGCCTTTTTCGGCTTTCGGCCCCTGCGGATCAATTGATTAATTGTCGGCATACGTTTTTATGTTATACAAATCAAAGCATTTGCTGGATAAAATTTACTTATGCGCTGAAATGGTCGCAGCAAATGCCTTACTTCTACGATCTTTTCACTTTGTCTTAGGCGCATAAAAGAGGCTAACTCTTTTCGAGTAGCCTCTTTTATTTCTTTAGTTCAGCTAATATTCGGGCGATCCAGGTAGTCACGCCTTTTACTTTTAAATTAGCGGGTGATAGTATATCACTAATCAGAAAATTGTCAACCACTGATAGATTGACGATTTTCAAAGCATTATAGAGGGTGTCTCTTAAAACAATTTTTGCTTTACGGATGCCAAACTCACTAACTGTTGTGCTGAGGTGACTTTGCCCCGTCATCTCAACAGTTGGTTAGTGATTTTGGCGAAAACTTGTTTAACCTAAAGCCTGAGCCAAATCCGCGATCAGATCATCAGGATGCTCAAGCCCAATCGAGCAACGCAATAATGCCTGAGAGGTCTTACTGGTCGGGCCTTCAAGCGAGGCGCGGTGCTCAATCAGGCTTTCAAAACCACCAAGGCTAGTAGCACGGGTAAATAATTTTACCTTGGCTGCGACTGCCATCGCCTCATCACGCCCACCCTTAACCTCAAATGACAACATGCCACCAAAACCATGCATTTGTTCGGCGGCAATATCATGGTTCGGATGAGTAGCTAACCCGGGATAATTGACTAATGCAACTTTGGGGTGCTTGTGCAAAAATTCGGCTAATTGCTGGGCGCGTTCATTATGTGCCCGTACTCGCAATGCCAAGGTGGGAATACTGCGCAATAAAAGCCAACAATCAAATGGTGATGGCACACCTCCACCCCAAATTTGAAAATCGCGAATTTTTTTAAACAGCGCATCGTCTTGCTTGGCAACCACGCAACCACCCAAAACATCGCTGTGCCCGCCAATATATTTAGTGGTGGCATGCATCACCAAATCTGCGCCCAATGCGAGTGGCGATTGGTTAATCGGCGAGGCCCATGTGTTGTCGCACACACATAACGCGCTAGCTTGATGTGCAATCTCGGCAATGCGAGCAATATTTGCAATATTGAGGCGTGGGTTTGAGGGCGATTCAATCCATACCAGCCGAGTATTGGGTCGCATCGTGTGCAACACTTCCTCGGCATCAGTCATGTCGATAAAACTAAATTGCAACCCCCAACGCGCATAATGCTCGTCGAGCAAATGGCGAGTTCCATGATACAGATCATCTGGCATGATGACATGGTCACCGGCACTGAGGGTGTGAATAACGCTGAGTGTGGCGGCTTGCCCAGAAGCAAAAGCGGCGGCTACTGCGCCGCCCTCTAGTATTGCCAGCGCAGCTTCGAGTCGGTCTCGGTTGGGGTTGCTAGCGCGGGTATATGCATGACCACGTGGGTAACTGCCATCAGCCTCACGCTCAAAGGTGGTAGACAAAATAAGTGGTGGTGCAATTGCACCTGTACTTGGGTCAACGTCGTGTCCAATATGGATTGCGCGGGTTTCAAAATGCATATTGACAGTATACAAGCTGCAATAGGCAAATATTGCAACTACGAATATGCACAAAAAACACTTAGACACCCTTCAGCCTGCAACTTTCGCCTCACGACATCACACGTACCAACTGTTATTACTATCATGTTTACTACCACTGTTACTATCTTGTTATTGTTCATTAAATCAAGTAAAATGATTACGCTTAAACATATATGGCGCTTTATGCGGCAGGTTATTCCCATTTTCATTTCAATGGCAATCATGTTTCAGGTTGCTTTTTTGAGTGGCCCCAATGCTAACGCCAGAATTAATGCCGAGCAAATCCCACAAAAAATTGCCAGCTCTGAGATAAATAATAACGATACTGCACAAGCAGCTACGCCCATCAAAATTATGCCATTGGGGGATTCTTTAACATCAGGGCATGATATGGGGACTTATTACAGTTATCGTGGGCTGCTGTATAACCAATTAATAGGCGCTGGTTATGCTGTTGATTTTGTCGGCAGCCAGAATTGGGCTAGTATTGGCGGTGGTGACCCAAACCACGAAGGGCATGGAGGGCATACAATTGGGCCGGATGATTCACATTATTGCAGCACCATCAATTCAGTTTATTCGTGTGAATCATATTTTTATAACCTTTACAATAATATTGATGGTTGGCTTAATGCGGCGAACCCTGATGTCATTTTATTGTTGATCGGGATTAATGATTTTTACCCGATCAGTGTGCCAT
>CAZLOF010000549.1:0-3623 GCA_964560745.1 uncultured Thermoflexus sp. | reverse complement strand
GGTGATAACGAGAGCGTGCGCATTAAATCGCGCAGTACCTCGACCTTAATCGAGCCATCGATGGCATCGATCCAACTTAAATCGGGGTGCTTGTTTTGCGCAATCAGGTGATGGGTGCGTTGTGGGTTGCTCGATTCACGCGCTAGCACCGCCTTGGCCATTTCACGCGCCAGGGTGGCTTTGCCAATGGCGTTTGGCCCGACAAACAAATGTGATTGCGCCAATTGCCCACGTGCAATGGCGCGTTCCAGCCGTTTTACAGCCCATTCATGGCCGATGATGTCCCAAGTCATTTTAGTTGAGGGTTGAGAGTTGAGAGTTGAGGGTTGAGAGTTAAAGCTCTTAACTCTCAACTCTTAACTCTTAACTCATTGACGCTAGTGTACACCTGAACGGTTTGCTTGGCAATGCTGTGCATGGTGAAGTGATTGAGCACCCGTTGTCGCCCTTGGGCTGCTAATCTTTCGCATAAGTTGGGATCGCTGGACAACTGTTGCAGCGCTTGTGCGAGGGCTTGCACATCGTTTTCGGCGAAGGTTAACCCGCCATCGCCAATTACTTGCGGTATTTCGCCACAGGTTGAGCCGACGACGGGCACGCCGCAGGCCATCGCCTCGATTAACACCCGCCCAAATTGTTCTTTCCAGTTGGGCAGGGTGCGCGACGGCAAGACCAAGGTGTCGATCTCGTGATAAAACTCGCGGATGCGAGTGGAGGGCAGCGGCGGGCGAAATTCGACCCGCTCGGCAATGTTGAGTGTATGGGCAAGATTTTGCAGCATAGCTTGTTGTTCGCCATTGCCGATGATGAGGGCGCGGGTATCGGGCAAGCTAGCCACCGCCTGTAACAGCAAATCAACGCCTTTTTCGGGCACTAATCGCCCAGCAAAGCCGATGGTAAAAGGCTTTTGCTGGTTCGGGGGGCGTTTTATGGGTGCGAAGTGTTTTTCATCGACCCCAAATTGCGGGATGACGGCGGTGTTGAGCGGAGGGTATTTGCGTTGCCACACCTGTTGCGCCTCGTTGCTGCCCATCATGGCGGCATCGACATGGCGTAGCACCCACTGCTCCATCCATTTAAAGGGCGGTGGGTATTGGCGATGGATGTTTTGCCAGCTAAATAACACCGTGCGTGCGCCGATGCGCCGCGCCGCCCGCACCGCTAAAAATGTCGCTAAGTTATACGGTTCTTCGTCAATATGCACCACGTCGGGTTTTAGCGCGGCCAATTCGGCGGCAAGGGTAGGGTAATGGTGCAAGTGGTAATTGCCGCTCAAGCGAATGGGGATGACACGCAAATCATGCTTCTTCGCATAGGCAGATTCGAGTTGTTGCGCCCCCCAATGTGGCGGCACAAAGGTCACCAATTGTGAGCCATCATCACGGTCAGACAATACTTTATCAATCAACTCGCATTTATGTTGATACGCTGCCACGACCAGCGCTTTTGAAATCATTGCTACACGCACGGGGGCGAATGATAGTTGATTGTGATTTGGGCTGGTTATTTATCAACCCGCTAGCCTGCTAGCTTAGGGCTAGCCAGTCGGCGATTGTGAAAAAATTCACAATTTGTAGAATGCAACTGTGTGAATCACTTAATGCATTGGCTTAGGTGAATGCGTACCTTGCGATGCATTAAGGTGCTTATGATGTATACAAAACGAATGAAGGCAATTTTACTGATGATTGTAAGGTTTTTAAAATAGACGCGGCTTTGGAGGCCAAAATGATTCAATTGTTTGTTAACCTCATTTCGGGCTTGTTGCTCGCTGCGCTCGTGTGGCGCAAGGGGCGCGCACGGCTGCCGCGCAACTCTAAAGCCGTACGTTATTTCAAAATTGCTGGGGCACTGCTATTGGGGGCGCAAGTGGCAATTTATGCCCTGTTTGGCTTTGGCGAAATATTTGGCGGTGATTGGAGCGGGGCTGGGCATTTGCTTCAGGCGCTGATTGTGACGGCGCTGGCGGTGTTGGTGTGGTTGCGCCCGCGTGAGGGTGGGTTGGCGCTATTGATTGGGGCGGCGGCCTTTCTGCTCAGCTTTGCCATAGCCGGTAGTTTGCCCACGATGTCGGTTTTGTCGGCCTCCATCGTTATTATCGCCGCGCCACAGGCGTTGGCGGGGTTTTGTTTTTGGCAGGCTAGCCGGTCGCGGTGATTTTTGATTTTTGTATGCTTGGCAGTGTAGAATATATTAAACGATAAGTGCTATGACCCAAAATCAGACATCCTCCCGCATCCCTAAATCTCTCACCCTCTCGCTGATGCTTGGCGCAGCCTTGGTTGTGCCGTTCTTCGCCCTTGAATGGGTGAATCGCAGGGCCTTTAACGAAGAATTTCCACTGATGCTGTTCACTTTTATGTCGATTCATGCGCTGTTGATTGCGTTTTTGCTTGCGCCGGTTTTGCAATGTTTGCAAGCCCAAAGAAGCATCAGCGCATTGAAACCCAGTCACTGGGTTGGTCTTTTATTGGCGGCTTTTCTCATCTATGGTTATGTTGGTGTGCTGATTGACCAATTCCCCTGTTTTCTCGGTGTGCCAAATTGTGACTAATTGCTGGTATTTTGCTGTCTTTAAACTACTTGTTTGCGCATCGACAACGCAATGCCAAATTGGGTTTGGGCGCTGCCCAATGGTTTGAAGCCACAGGCGAGGTAAAAATGCTCGGCATGTAGGTTGGCGACGACATAAATGGCTTGCGCCCCTTGAGCGCGTGCGATGTCATTGCAATGGGCCACCAATGTTTTGCCATACCCGCGCCGCCACACCTCCGGCTCGACAAATAAGCCATCTAACTCAACATTGCCATCGTCACGCGCCAGCAATGCGGCAAAACCTTTCACTTCGTTGGCGTCTTCGATGACAAAAATTTGCCCGTTCTCGATTTGTGTCAGCGGTAGCTCGATGCAGTTTGGGTGCGCCAGCAATGCCTCACGGTCATTGGGGTTGTTGAGCGAGGCCCGCCATTGCAAGGCTTCAAGTGCTTTTTGCTCGTGGGGTTGTGCCGGTCGGATGGTGTATTTGTTTTGCATGGAGGTTTGGATGTTAGAGACAACGAAACTAAAGATCGCGTATAGGTCGTATGATACCGGCGGTTTTGTTTGCCGATAGTCCAGTGCGGGGATTAAAATCCCGCGCTGGGCACACGAAGACCGCCTGCGCGGTCTCAATTTTTAGCCTGCGCAGGCAGGCTTCGTAGGCCCAGCCGCGGTTTCTTGGGATTGAACAGAGCGCGATAAAATAGGCCATGCCATTTAACCTTGAGACGTGGAAGGCTCAAGCCAGCCAACGGCTGGGCGAAGCAAAAATGTGGCTGGGCCGACGCGCCAGTGAGAATGCCCCCTTGTTGGCCTATAGCACCTTGGGCATGTTGTGCCTTGCGCCGTTGGCGAATGCGCTCGCCAACCCCAACGTGATGACCATGATCGAAGCTGCAACCGTCTTGCAGGGCTTGGGGTCGAATTTGCTGGCCGGTGAGTTGCAGAAATGGAAGGACGCGCCTGCCGACCAACGCGACGAAACCCTGCGTGAGTCTTTGGCAGCTAGCCTGTTGGCGCAAAATGAAAAGGGTGCATTTTTTTCTGGGGGCAAAATAAGGGAATGAAAAAGCTAGAAATACGTG
>CAZLOF010000548.1:0-3626 GCA_964560745.1 uncultured Thermoflexus sp. | reverse complement strand
GTATCTGCCTTGGTAAGGCAGATACTGACATCGGCGCAAACCCTATTATTTCACCGCTAACCCCAACGCAGCATGGGCCGCCGCCAAACGTGCCACCGGCACGCGGAATGGTGAACAACTGACATAATTGAGGCCGGCCCGATAACAGAACGCCACCGACGACGGCTCCCCGCCATGCTCGCCACAGATGCCTACCTCAAGGTTGGGGCGTGCCATACGACCCTGATTAACGGCTAGCTCGATCAACTGCCCCACCCCGTCTTGATCTAATTTTTGAAACGGGTTACTCGGCAAAATGCCTTCTTCGACATATTTGAGCAAAAAGTCTTTTTCGGCATCGTCACGCGAATACCCATACGTCATTTGCGTTAAATCGTTGGTGCCAAAACTAAAGAAGGTCGCCACTTCGGCAATGGCTTTCGCTGTCAATGCCGCCCGTGGCACTTCGATCATGGTGCCAAATTTATATTTCACCTGCACATTTTGCTCGGTCATCACTTTTTTGGCAATAACCTCTAGGCCGGGCTGCACCCGTTTCAACTCATTCACGTGCCCAGTTAATGGAATCATCACTTCGGGCATCGGCTCAAAACCCTGTTGCTTGACAGCACAAGCCGCCTCAAAAATAGCCCTCACCTGCATATCGATCAACCCCGGCAACATAATGCCCAAACGAATACCACGCAGCCCCATCATGGGGTTTTGCTCGTGCATTTTGTGCACCGAGGTCAACATCCCTTCTTTGCGCTCAAGCTCATGCAGCTCAGACACATTCAACGCAGTGTAATTGCGCTTGGTGTGCAATTCGGTCACCCGCTCGATCAAATCTTCTTGCGATGGCAAAAATTCATGCAAAGGCGGGTCAATCAGACGAATAATCACGGGCAAGCCTGTCATCGCCTTAAAAATGCCTTCAAAATCGGCCCGCTGAAACGGCAATAACGCATCTAGCGCCGCTTGCCGCTCAACATCATTTGCCGCCAAAATCATACGTTGCACAATCGGCAAACGCACTTCTTCAAAAAACATATGCTCGGTGCGGCACAGCCCAATACCGTGCGCGCCAAATGCCCGCGCCCGTTCGGCATCTTTCGGGTAATCGGCATTCGCCCACACTTGCAACCCCCGCGTTGGGCGGCCTTTCACATCGGTGCGGGTTTTACGCGCCGATATTTCATCGGCCCAGCCCAGCAAGGTCACTAAATCGGGCTGATCTTCATACTTCGGCGCTACCATCGGAATCGCCCCGATCATGGCTTCGCCTTTTGCGCCATCAATCGAAACCATATCACCCTCGTTTAGCGTATGCCCCCCGCTACTCACAGTGCGGGCCACCAAATCGATTTGCAGCGCATCAGCCCCGCATACTGCCGGAATGCCAAATTGACGCGCAACGACAGCCGCATGCGAGGTCGCGCCGCCACGTGCCGTCAAAATACCTTTGGCCGCCACCATCCCATGCACATCGTCGGGTTTGGTTTCGGGGCGCAACAAAATGACCGCTTTGCCAGCCTTGCCCCACGCCTCAGCCAAATCGGCATCAAAAGCCAACACACCTACCGCCGCCCCCGGCGATGCGTTTACGCCCGTTGCCAACAATCGGCCTTCTTTCTTGGCGGTTTTACGCGCCTCATCGTCAAATTGGGGATGCAACAAAAAGTCAACATCGGCTGGGGTGACTCGTTGCACCGCCTCCTCTTTGGTAATCAAGCGCGACTTTGCCATATCAACCGCAATTTTGATGGCCGATTTAGCGGTGCGCTTGCCATTACGGGTCTGCAACATCCACAATTTGCCGCGCTCAATCGTAAATTCAACATCTTGCATATTACGGTAATGCTTTTCTAACATATCCGTAATTTTCATAAATTCCTTATACGTTTTGGGCATGGCCTCGGCCAGCTCGGCAATGGGAACAGGTGTGCGCACACCAGACACCACATCTTCGCCTTGGGCGTTCACCAAATACTCGCCCATCATCACTTTTTCGCCGGTCGATGGGTTGCGCGTAAAAGCTACGCCTGTCGCGCAGTCATCGCCCATATTGCCAAATACCATCGTGGTAATGTTGACAGCAGTCGGCAACGTGCTCTTCCAACCCATCGTCTTGGCGTAAGTGCGGGCTTTGTGACCTGTGGCGCTGCGAAAAACTGCCATCACACATTCATGCAACTGCGTCATCACATCTTGTGGAAACGGCTTGCCGGTCTCTTGCAAAATCACGGCCTGATAAGTCGCCGCCAACGCTTTTAAATCATCGGCGCTCAAGTCGGTGTCAGCCTTTACACCTCTGGCCTGTTTTAATTGATCCATCGGCGCATCAAATTTTTCGTCATCAATATCCAGCACCGTGCTGCCAAACATCATGAGCAAACGCCGATACGAATCGTAAGCAAAACGCGCATTGGTCAGCGCCGCCACAATCGGCAAATTGGCTTCGGTCAGGCCAACATTCAGCACCGTTTCCATCATCCCCGGCATCGATTCACGCGCCCCCGATCGCACCGACACCAACAGTGGCATCACGCCCGGCGTGGCGTTGCCAAACAGTTTACCGGTTTGTTGCTCAACCACTTTAAGCGCTGATAAAGCCTGTTGCCAAACGACATCTGGAATCTGATTGCCAGCCGCCACAAATGCATCACACGCCTCGGTGCTAATGACAAAACCCGGCGGCACAGGTAGCCCAGCCCGCGTCATATCAAACAACCCAGCGCCCTTCCCACCCAATAATTCGCGGGTTTCGTTCCATGTTTTGGCCCGTTTTTCTACGCTATTTTTATCGCTAAACAAATACACCCATTGGCGATTGTCATTCTTTGTTACGGTTAATCCAGTCTTTGTGGTCATCGCGAAATCCTTCTTTCTAGGCTTTCGCATCCTAAATGAGCACGCGCCAGCCCAGATATTTAGCACAACTCACCGGTTAAAACAAAAATAACCACCAAAACCCTTAAGATTTGCGTTATTTCTATTCTCATCGTGTGAATTTACATGTTGGCTACTATTGTCCGATGCGATCAAACAAAATACTTTAGCCAAATAGACGATCTGCTTCGGCCAAGTGGCTAGCGTATTTAAGGTTGTTGCAGCTTTTTTAAGTTGACGAAACCCAATTCGACGAATAAACTATATCTTATCGAGCAACAAATACGGCACACACTACTCGCAAGAGGGTGCTTCAGTTAAACGGCTGAACACCACGATCAAACGATTTCCCGTATTTTGGTGTAAGCCTCATAACAAAAAAGAGCGAACTAGGTTCGCTCTTTTTTGTTTTAATGTGATGGGGTTTTGCAAAGTAAAGCCTCAGATTTTAAGCTTGTTGCGACTTTTTTAAGTTGACAAAATACATAACATTCAATACACTATATCAAACAGAGCAACAAATACAGCACACATTACCCGAAAGGGGGTGCTCCAGCCAGTCGTTGGACACCACACTAATACGATTTCCTGTATTTTGGTGTAAGTCTCATCATAAAAAAACGAGCAACGAAATGGTTGCTCGTTTTTTTATGGGTGAATGGGTGAATGATTTAGTTGAAAGTTAAGAATTAGAGTAAATTTCTAAAAGATGAAAGGCCGATTTCACTATCCATCCCCACAGCATAGCTGTGGGGATG
>CAZLOF010000547.1:0-3634 GCA_964560745.1 uncultured Thermoflexus sp. | reverse complement strand
GCCGTGAGCTATGAGCCGTGAGCTATGAGCTATAAGCGAACTATACCTTATGAGTCATGACTCATGACTTGGCTCACGGCTCACGGCTCATGGCTCATGGCTTTTAAGTTAATTCATGAATGGCGCGGACGGCGTTTTTGCTGGCACTGCCCTGCACCAGCAAACTGATGCCACACTCAGATGACCCCTGAGCGATGGCGAGAATATTGATGCCACGCTCGCCAAGTTTGGTGAATACTTGCCCACTGACACCGGGGGTTTCAGAAATGCCAATGCCAACTGCTGTCACAATCGCGGCCTCGTCATCGGCGTGAATAGCATCGACTTCGCCATTGGCAATCTCGCGGCTAAATTCGCGGCTTAATTCTTCACGCACCCGTTCAGATGAGGCTTGCGGCACGACAAAACAAATATTTTGCTCTGCCGAGGCTTGCGAAATCATAAACACGCTGGTGTTAGTGCGGGCTACCGCAGTAAATGTGCGCCCGGCAATGCCAGCCACGCCACGCAAGCCACTGCCCGATACCGTCACCATGCTCACTTTATCGATGGCCGTAACGGCTTTAATCGCCCCTTGTTTGTTTGCGCTGCCAGTCGCACGGTCATAAGCAATAATGGTGCCCGGGTGCGCTGGGTTAAAGGTATTTTTCACCCGCAGTGGAATTCTTTGTTTGACTAATGGCGCAATGGTCAAAGGATGCAGCACTGTTGCCCCATAAAACGACAACTCAGCCATTTCTTGGGCCGTTAACACCTCGATGGTATGCGCATCGGGTGCGATGCGCGGGTCAGTCGAAAGCACACCATCGACATCGGTGTAATTATGCACCTCGTCGGCATCGACTGCTGCCGCCACAATGCTGGCGCTATAGTCACTGCCGCCGCGCCCTAGGGTGGTTGGCACGCCCTTTTCTGTCGCACCAATAAACCCAGTCACGACCGGCACAACCCCTTTTGCTAATAATGGCAATAATCGGGCGCGGGTTTTATCACGGGTTTGGGTCATTAATGGCATCGCCGTGCCAAAATTATCATTCGTCACCACAATTTCAGTCGCGTCAATTGATTCAGCGGCGATGCCCATGCTGCGAAAAACGCCTGCTAAAATGCGGGCCGCGATACGCTCACCCAGCCCACTCAGTGCATCGAGCGCCCGCGGGGTGATTTCGCCTAACACGCGCAAGCTGCCACACAAGGCCTCAAAGCCCGCTAACAATATTTCAACTTCGCGGCTAATGGCATCACGGTCTGCCAAGTCGGTCACAATTGAGCGAATAATATTGTGATGCTTGAGTGCCAAGGCATGACGCGCCCGCACATAGTCATCGCCACCGGCGGCGGCACTGCGGGCCGAGTTAATGAGCAAATCGGTTACTTTAATTTGGTCATTGGGGTCTGGCGATTTGCCCATCGCCGAGGTGACAACCACGACTTGGTCGCCATTTTTTTGCATATCTTGCACAATGCGAGCCACTTGCTGCATTGCCGCAGCACTGCCCACAGACGTGCCGCCAAATTTTGGAACAATAAGAGCCATAACGGGGGGCGATTATAAGGAATTACGAATTACGAATTACAAATTACGAATTGGGTGAGGGCGAGGAGTGTTTTTGGGGGGAATTAAGGATTAAGGATTGGGGATTGAGTCGCTTTGCAATTAAGTAAAATGCACTCATCATTTATCATTAACCATTAACCATTAACCATTAACCATTCGTAATTCGTAATTCATAATTCGTAATTTTTTTATGGCTTCCATTTTGATGCTTTCGTTGGTATTTGGCCCGGATACGGTGAGTACCGCTAACATGATGACCGATATCGCACACGGGCTGTGCGCATGTGGGCATAAGGTGACGGTGTTGACCACCATGCCCCATTACAACCCGTCTGACGCGGTGCGGGGCAACCCTGTTTATCGCTCGCGGCGGCTGTATACCCGCGCCAATGAAGGCGGCGTAGACATTGTGCGGTTGTGGATGCCACTAAAAGGCCAAGCCGTGTGGCGACGGGCGCTCGATTATGTGTGGTTTCATGCGTTGGCCTTGTTACTCGGCATTATCGTCATTCGTGGGCGGCAAGACATCGTGTATGTGCCTTCGCCGCCGATTACGTTGGGGTTGGCGGGTTGGCTGCTGTCATTGCTCAAAGGCGCAAAATTTATTTACGATGTGCGCGAATTGTGGCCCGATGTGCCGGTGCGCTTGGGCTTGCTCAAAAACAAGTGGGCGATTCAAGCCGTGTATGCGCTTGAGCATTTTGTCTATGCTCGCACTGCCGCCATCACCACCATCGCCCGAAGTTTTATCGATAATTTGGTGCGACGCGGCGTGCCGCGTGAAAAGCTGTTCTTCACCCCCAATTTTGTGGATGTTGACCTCGTCTCCCCACGATCAAAAGACAACGCCTTCGCCCGTGAACATGGCTTAGTCGATAAGTTTGTCGTGTTTTATGCCGGTAATATCGGCCTGACGCAAGGGCTAGATGTGCTGTTGGTCGAAGTGGGCAAGCTGTTAGAGAGCCAAGAGCCAAGAGCCAAGAATCAAGAATCAAGAACCAAGAACCAAGAGCCAAGCACTCAGCACTTAGGACTTAGCACTCAAGACTTAGCACTTACCACTCAGTCCGCCATCATCGTGGTGATTGGTGATGGGGCGGGGCGGGCAAAGCTTGAGCAGGCGGTGCGAGAATCGGGGGTGAGCAATATTATGTGCCTGCCGTTTCAGCCATTTAGCCGCGTGCCCGACACTTATGCTACTGCTGATGTGTGTATTTCGCCGATGAAGTTTGGCTTTTCGTATGACACTGTGCCGAGCAAAATCTACACCGCCATGTCGGCAGCGCGACCGGTTATTTCGGCGTGTGAGGCCGACACCGAGTCGGCGCATTTGCTGCGCGAGGCCGAGGCCGGCATCATGGTTGCGCCAGAGTCGGCAACAGAAATGGCCGAGGCAATCATGCAATTGCGCCACTCACCCAAGCTGGCCGAGCAATTGGGCGCTAATGCCCGCGACTGGGTGGTGGCGCATTACAGCAAAACGGCAGTAGTGGCCGAGTATGATCGGGTGATGCGGTTAGTCAGCCAAGCTGCGCGACGCGGGTAACACCATCACCATCGGCACAAACAGCCGACGCTGCCCTGCCGAGGGCGTTGGCGTCGCCAATGGGCGCGCCAAGATGGTGACATTGGTCGTGACCGACCCTCCCGCCACTACTCGCCGCGCATCATCTACCAACATCTGGGCCTGAATCGCGTAGCTGCCTTGGCGCAAGGCATTTAAGGTGACTACGACCTCGACCCGATACGGCACAACGACATCACCGATGGCACAAGATACACGGGTGGCGTTGGCCTGCCAACGACAATTGCCTGCTTGCGTTGTGCCTTGCTGATGCACTTTATACGTCGCGCTCAACACCTCAAATGGCAACATTGGCTGCGCCAAACGGGCCAAATCGCTCGGCTCGATTGCGCTATTTTCGCGGTGAAGCAGCGTCGCAGGCAAATCAATCACAATCACCACATCACCCAAGTCGGAACCCGGGCTGGGTGAGACAAAACTAAACTCAATTTGCCCAGTTTCGCCTTCTCGCCAAGTCGGGGGTGGTTTTGCGCTGCTGTTCACGGCTGACT
>CAZLOF010000546.1:0-3646 GCA_964560745.1 uncultured Thermoflexus sp. | reverse complement strand
GGCAAAACAATATTACCCCAATGTGCCCATCCGCGGCGACCTTTCCGGTCACACCAGTCTCATCACCAGCAAAAAAGCCGAGCAAATGCTCGGTTGGCAATCAATTTAGTGAAAAGTGGAAAGTGGAAAGTAGAAAGTAAAAAACTTTCCACTTTCACTTTTTACTTTTCACTTTGCACTATCCACCTCCCCTTTCCACTTCATATGAAAATTACCGACATTAAACCGCTACCCGTTTGGGTGGGCAATCGAAATCAATTGGTCGTCAAAGTTGAAACGGACGAAGGCATTTATGGTTTGGGTGAATCGGGTCTGAGCGGACGCGAGCTGGCTGTGGTCGGCGCACTCAAACACTTCCGCGAGTTCCTGATCGGCAAAGACCCACGCCAAATCGGGCGTATTTGGCAAGAGCTATATCGCAGCCAATATTTTGAGGGTGGGCGCGTCTTGTTGGCGGCGCAATCCGCCATCGATATTGCGCTATACGACATTTTGGGCAAATCATTGGGTGTGCCGGTTTATCAACTCTTGGGTGGCAAACAGCGCGATACCATCCCATGCTTTGCCACCGCCAGCGGGCACGCCGAAAAACTCGTCGAAGGCGTTAAACTGTTAATGGCGCATGGCTGGAATGTCATTCGCACCGCCCCAATGATGCCGTCTTCGCCGGGCGCATTTAATCGTGGGGGCTTTATCAACGGCAGCCAAATTTTCGAGCCGCGTGAATCGATTGCCCTGACCGCCAAATGGCTGGTGAAGGTGCGTGAAGAAGTGGGCAGCGAAGTCACGCTCGGCATCGACTATCATCACCGGCTGAGTGTGGCTGAAACGGCCTCATTCTGCCAACGTATGCCCAAAGGCACGCTCGACTTTTTGGAAGAGCCGATCCGCGATGAAACACCCGAAGCCTATGAAGCACTGCGCCGCATGACTGATGTGCCGTTTGCCATTGGCGAAGAATTTGCCAGCAAATGGCAATTTTTGCCCTATATCGAGCGCGACATCACCCAATTTGCGCGGGTCGATATTTGCAACATTGGCGGCTTTACCGAGGCCATGAAGGTGGCGGGCTGGGCCGAAGCTCACTATATCGACTTGATGCCGCACAATCCGCTGGGGCCGGTCTGCACCGCAGCCACCATTCACATGGCCGCCGCCGCCGCCAATTTTGCGTGGCTAGAGGTGCGCACCACCCAAACCGAAAATTTATATTATGGCGACAAAGGCATTAATGATGCCGATGTGCTATTTCCGGTGCAGCCGCGTTTGGTCGGCAATTCGTTCCCCGTGCTCGACACGCCCGGCCTCGGCATCGAGATCGACGAATCGGCAGCAACTGGGCAAGAATGGAAATATTGGGAAGCGCCGCATTGGGTGCGCCGTGACGGCTCGGTACAAAACTGGTAAACACAAAATTAAAAAAGTATAGTGCCACAATAAACATGCCGCCAGACCCTACAGGTCTGGCGGCATGTTTATTGTGGCTAAAGCCGCTCAAATAAAGCGCCGTAACCCTCGCTGACCATTGCATCTGAACAAAGTGGGATCAATTTGATCATTTTCTTGCCCAAATTGAGTATTTTTCGATCTGTGAAATGAACACTCATTGTATGAAGATTGAAAGCGAAGTTGTGACCGATGAGTTAAATCGTGTACAGACTTACAAGGAGAAAACATGTCAAAAGTCATCAAATTTTTAACTTATCTATTGGTTGGTGTCGTGGGGTTGGTGCTGATTGCCGCAATCGCAATTTATATATTGAGCGAACGCAAAATTAATCAAAGCTACAGCGCCCCAAACGACACAATTGCCATCCCAAATGATGCGGCGAGTATCGAGCGTGGCAAATATTTGGCGAGCGCCGTCAGTGTGTGTGTGGATTGTCACGGGGCAAATTTGACCGGTGGCGTGGTAGTAGATGACCCAGCCTTGGGGCGCATTGTTGCGCCCAATCTCACCAAAGGCAAGCAGGGCATTGGCGGGCAACGCAGCGATGCCGATTTGGTGCGGGCCATTCGCTATGGCGTGACCAAAGATGGCAAATCGGTGCGCATTATGCCGTCGGATGATTATTATCACCTGAGTGACAAAGATTTGGGGGCACTGGTGGCTTATGTGCGCAGTTTGCCAGCGGTAGATAGCAATTTGCCAGCCACAGAAATGAGACCATTGGGACGTGTGCTCACCGCACTGGGTCAACTCGATATTTATATTGCAGATCGGATTGACACCAAAAAACCGCGCCAAAAGGACGTGGAAACCTTGGCCGCGCTCGACAAAGGCAAGTATTTGGCCGATATCAGCGGCTGCACTGGGTGTCATGGGCCGGGGTTGTCGGGCGGGGCAATTCCCGGCGCACCACCCGATTATCCCAAAGCCGCGAATTTAACGCCATCGGGCAACCTTGGCAAATGGTCTGAAGCCGACTTCATCACCACCATTCGCAGCGGCAAAACACCCGAAGGCAAAATATTAGCCGACGAAATGCCCTGGAAGAACTATCGCAATATGAGCGATGATGAGTTAAAAGTGATTTACCTCTATCTAAAATCGGTGGCGGCAAAGACGTTTGGCACACGCTAAATTTTAAGATGCCACACAGCCCTGCCCCTTTTCAGATGCAAGACTTCACTATCGGCTTATAAATAGTTGACATGCGCCAACAACACAATGCGAATTTCTATCAATCTTGCACTTGCGTTTTATATGCGCCAAAGCATACACATCGACCACTAATAAAACGCTAAAGCAACAAAAGCATCGTTAAACAAGCGAACACGACACAAACAAATCGCCCCATCACGTCAATGTATTGCCATGATGGGGCGATTGATTCAACAATGCAAGCTACAAATGAGTTATGGCTGTTCAGCCACTGCTTAAATTTGCAGCTTCTCAGGAGCGTTATTCATTTGAATATCCGGCTGGATGGGATGTGAGCACAGGCGGAATTGGTGGCTATTGTCTTGAATTTAACGCCGATGTGGGGGCATGTGAACGCATAAGTATGCTAACTTAATTTGTCCATACAGTTAGCCAATTCATAAAACATCCCGTCTTACGATGCACTTGTGTTACAAGGTAAATTCTGTTTTTTTTGACCGACAAACGTATATAACTCACCTAATTCTGGTATGGGTGCTTGCGCTGGATCGATCTTTTTTGTCAGTTTGTTTATCCAATTGGCTACCGTTTGATGATTAATGTGCATTTGGCGTCCGATACGTCGCAGATTCAGACCATCAATATACATTTCGGCCACTTTTTTGTGCATTTCTGATGGATACACACCTGCTTTAGGGGTCGGCTTCGGCGTATAGTAGCGTTTACACTCTCGACAATAGTATCGCTGGCTTCCACTTTTATTTATTCCGCATTTGTGTGTATGTTCTGATTGACAATATTTACAACTTTCCATCCTCTAATCTTACATCACCTCTAGTTCCCTAGGCACTCCCGTTACAAAGCTGAAGTATCTTCGTTACAGCTTTTCTTTGATCGACTTTTTACCTCTGGTTAACTAGATGCTCCTATTTTGGGCAACAAAGGCAATAAATCACTTGCCAGCAAACCCGCCTCACCATTTTCGTTGCGCCAATGTTCACCCGCCAGCCCATGTAAATAAGCGCCACAACACGCCGCCTC
>CAZLOF010000545.1:0-3661 GCA_964560745.1 uncultured Thermoflexus sp. | reverse complement strand
CGCATCAGCAAAGCTGATGCGGGGATAGTGAGATCGGCGGTATATCGACTAATTCGTAATTCGCAACTAACCATGCTATGACTACCAAAACTTCATTCCGACAGCGCGTTATTAAAGACTTTAAGCGCAACAAAGGCATCTATTTGATGTTGTTGCCGGTGCTTATTTACTACGCAATGTTTCATTATGGGCCAATGTATGGCGCACAAATTGCGTTTAGAGACTTCAACCCATCACGTGGCATTACCGGTAGCCAGTGGATTGGGATGGAGAATTTTCAAGAATTTTTTAACGGCATCTATTTTTGGCGACTTATTCGTAATACGGTTACGATTAGCTTGCTGGATGTCATTTTTGGTTTCCCAGCCCCTATTTTGCTGGCGTTGATGCTGAATGAAGTGACCAGCGAAAAATTTAAACGTTTCGTACAGACCATGTCGTATTTGCCCTACTTCATTTCGGTGGTAGTGGTAGTGGGTTTAATGATCGACTTTTTTGCCCGCGATGGTTTAGTGAATGAGATTTTGGGGTTAACTGGCACAGATCGCATCGGTTTTTTGAGCAACCCCAATTATTATTGGGCACTGTATGTCGGCTCTGGGGTGTGGCAGACCTTCGGTTATGGGTCAATTATTTATTTGGCCGCCATTTCGGGCATCGACCCACAGCTTTATGATGCGGCTAAGGTTGATGGCGCTGGCCGTTTTCGCCAATTGCTTAATATTACATTGCCGGGCATCGCGCCAACCATTATTACGCTGTTTATTTTGCGAATTGGGGCCATGCTCAGCATTGGCTCAGAGAAAACAATTTTGCTTTATAACCCGTTGGTCTATCAGACTGCCGATATTATTTCGTCATATGTTTACCGTACCGGCGTGCTAAATGGCGATTTTAGCTTAACCGCCGCTGTTGGGTTATTTAACTCACTCATCAATTTCAGTTTGTTGTTGCTCGCCAACGCCATTAGCCGCCGCCGCAGCGAAACCAGCCTTTTTTAGTAGTAGAAAGTGCTAAGTAGAAAGCGTTAAGTAAATGAATACTTGGCACTTAGCACTTAGCACTTTGCACTTAGCACTTAACCCCATGTCAATTCGTAAAAGCACCGGCGACCGCATTTTTGACGCGGTTAACACCCTTCTTCTAATCGGCGTAGTCATCATCACGCTTTACCCATTGCTCTACGTGTTTTTTGCCTCAATTAGCAATCCCGCCAGTATTGCGGCATGGCGTGGCATATTGTGGTACCCGCTTGGCTTTTCAACCAAGGCTTATGAGGCGGTATTTGCCAACCCATTTATTTTGATCGGCTATCGTAATACCTTGTTTTATGTGATTGTGGGCACCGCCGCCAATATGTTCATGACCACATTGGGAGCCTATGCGCTTTCGCGCCAAAATGTGATGTGGAAACGCCCCCTTTCCTTGCTCATCGTATTCACTTTGTTTTTTAGTGGCGGTCTCATCCCTTCGTTTTTGTTGGTAGCCAAGACCCTCGATTGGGTTGACAACCCACTCGCCGTGATTGTACCGGGGTTGATCAACACTTTTAACCTGTTGATCTTGCGCACTGCTTTTGAATCGGTGCCGCCTTCGCTCGAAGAGGCCGCCCGTATTGACGGGGCCAATGATTTCACGATTTTGTTCAAAGTCATTGTGCCGCTGTCGTTGCCATCGATCGCGGTGATTACCTTGTTTTATGCGGTTGGGCATTGGAATGCGTTTTTTAGCGCCCTCATCTATTTCCGCAATGTCGAATTGTTTCCCTTACAGCTCATTTTGCGGCAAATTTTGATCGCCAATGACACCCAAAATATGACTGCCGGCACGTCGTCGGGCGATGTCGAGGCTATTGCCACCACCATCAAATACGCCATCATCATTGTTGCCACCGTGCCAATTTTGTGCATTTACCCGTTTTTACAACGTTATTTCGTTAAAGGTGTGCTCATTGGCGGCGTGAAAGAATAATATGAAGCCGTGAGCCATGAGCCGTAAGCCGTGAGTTATGAGTCATGACTCATGGCTCACGGCTCAAAGCTAATAATTATGTCAATTTCCCCCCTCTACCCGCAACAAAACCAATACCGCAATGTTACAGACCTATCGGGTTTGTGGCAATTTCAACCCGACTTTAGTAACATTGGTGAGGCAGAGGGCTGGCAAACAGCGCTGCCCAACCCGCGCAGCATTGCTGTGCCCGGCAGTTGGAACGAACAACACGAAGACCTGCGCGATTACACCGATGCGGCTTGGTATGCCACCGATGCATGGCTATCGACGGGTTGGCACGGGCAGCGCATTTTATTACGCATTGGTTCGGCCAACTATATGGCAAAAGTGTGGGTGAATGGGCAAGCCATTGGCGAACATGAGGGTGGGCATTTGCCCTTTGGCTTCGACATCACCGATATGGTGACATGGGATGCCCCCAACCGCATCGTTATTCGTGTCGATAACACCCTCAAGCCAGACCGCTTGCCGCCGGGTGGCGTGGGTATGGGCGGCGGTGCTGGCCCATTGAGTGGCTTCCCGCTGGTTAGCTACGACTTTTTCCCATACGCTGGCTTGCAGCGCCAAGTATGGCTGATGGGTGTGCCGACTGAGCATATTTACGATGTGACCGTGACCACCGATTTTGAGACAAGCAACGATAGCATTGTGGGAGTGGTAACAGTTGAGGCGCAAGCCAACACCAAATTTAATGGCGAAGGGCTGGCGCAAATTGGCGACGCGCAAGCCATCCTGCATTTTGCGAATGGCACAGCGCAGGCCACCTTGAGAATCGCCGATGCCAAATTGTGGGGACCGGGTCACCCCCATTTATATGCGTTACAAATTTCGTTGGGGGATAGTGATTGTTATACGCTTGAGGTTGGTATTCGCACTTTTGTCGTGCGTGGCGACCAACTGTTGTTGAATGGCGAAGCGATCACCTTGCAAGGCTTTGGCAAACACGAAGATTTTGCTGGCAGCGGGCGCGGCCTTAACCTGCCGGTCATGGTCAAAGATTACGACCTGTTGCGTTGGGTTGGGGCCAATTCTTACCGCACAGCACATTACCCTTATTCTGAAGAAGCCATGCAAATGGCGGATCGACATGGCATTTTGATCATTGACGAAACCCCTGCCGTTGGGTTGGCTTTTCACATGGATGAAGCCGTCGTTAAGCATCATTATGAATTGTGTGTTGCCGTTACCGATGCTCTGATTGCACGTGACAAAAATCACCCCTGCGTCATCGCATGGAGCATTGCCAACGAGCCAGTGGCTGGCTCATTCTTTGCCCCGCCTGACCCCAATAGCAAGGCAGGCCAACTTGGGCAGCAGTTTTTGGCAAATTTGATCGGTCATGCCAAAGAACTTGACTCGACTCGTGGCGTGACTTATGCCGGGATGCAATCGGCCCCTTCGGCTTGGTTTGCTGCCGCCGACTTTATCTGTATCAATCGTTATTATGGCTGGTATTTCTTGGGGGGGCAGTTAGCAGCGGCGCAAGCTGCATTTTCCAATGAGATGGAAGCGCTGCATAAGCAATTTGGCAAGCCCATTATTGTGAGCGAATTTGGAGCCGACACCTTGGCTGGCACACATGCCCAACCGCCCGAAATGTGGTCAGAAGAATATCAGGTGGAGGTGCTCAAATTTCATCTCGATTTTG
>CAZLOF010000544.1:0-3661 GCA_964560745.1 uncultured Thermoflexus sp. | reverse complement strand
GGATGAATTTGAACTTTATGACCTCAAGGTCAGCATTGCCGAGATTAATGGCAATTGCACATGTGATCACGCAGTGGGTGATTATTTTGAGATGAAGGGCGGCAAGATTCATTTGCCGGCGGGTCAGCCATTTTGTGTGTATGCCATGCAGTCGGCGATTCCGTTATTGCCTGCCAAACAGCGCCCCACGCATCCCAATGATTGGATGAGCACCGATGCGCGAATCACTTGCCCCGACCCGTATTGTGGCCTTATTATGTTGATTGCCCGCACCCAAAAGCGGGTGTTGAAGCATAGCGAGACGAGCGCAACGCCGTTAGCGTAAGGAATACGGATCAGACCGCGAAGGCGGTCTTCGTGTGCTTAGCGCGCCATTTTAATGGCTGCGTTGTTTCCATAATATATGGATTGCCGCAGGGATTAAAACCCCACGCTGGGCTTACGAAGCCTGCCTTCGCAGGCTGGGGCGGCTGGGGTGAGCGCGAAGGCGGGTCTAATTCGTTTAGGCATTCGAGCAATTGGGGATATACCAAATGAGTTTCGTAATCTTTTGGAATCGCCGCGCCTTGGCGCGATTACACTAAAATTTCAGGTATAAAATATAACGATGACTTCGATCAGGAGGAAGTATTTGTATGAAAAAGATTAACCCCACCCAACCCGAAAATATCACTATTGATTTGCGCCGAGGCGTGAATCGCCGCGATTTTTTGCGGCTTAGCGCATTGCTGGGCGCTGGCATCGCCAGCGGGCTAGGTTTGTCGGCCTGTGCACCTGCCGCAACGCCCCCACCCGCAGCCCCCAGCGGGGCCGCCCCGGCCCCCGCCAAACCGAGCGGCCCCAGTGGCACACTCACCATCGCGCAAGGCGTTGATATTGAGAGCATCGATCCCTATATCACCACCAGCGGTGCGAGTAAGGGCATCATGTGGACGATTTTTGATCGTCTGGTTTACCGCGATATCAATTTAAAGGTGCAACCGGGCTTGGCACTAAGCTGGAAAAACGTGGATGACAATACTTGGGAATTTAAACTGCGTGAAGGCGTGAAGTTTCATAATGGTGAAGCCTTTAACGCCGAAGCCGTGAAATATAGCTTTGCGCGTTTCGTTGACCCCAATATTAAGAACGGCTATGCCACCTTATTTAAGCCGGTGAAAGAAGTGGAAGTGGTGAACGATAGCACGGTGCGGGTCAAGACCTCAGAGCCATTTGCCGAATTGGTAGAGGTGTTGGCCAGCTATTGCGAAATGTTGCCACCCAAAGCCGCTGCCGACAAAGATGCTTTTTACAAGAACCCTGTCGGTACTGGGCCATATAAATTTGTGTCGTGGACAGCCAATGATAAATTTGTGGTCGAGGCGGCTGGCCCACATTGGAGCGGTGAACCGCGTATGAAGCAGGTGGTCTTCCGCCCGATTCCCGATGGCACGACTCGTATTACCGAATTGCGTTCAGGTGGGGTAGACATTATTACCAATGTGTCGCCGCTTTTGTTGAGCAATTTGCAAAATCAGCCCGGCATTGCGCTTGAGCGGGCGACTGGCTCTGGCTCAATTATCCTCATCCCCAATGTGACCAATAACCCAATGTTTGCCAAGAAGGAAGTGCGGCAAGCCTTGCAATATGCCATTGATAAAGAAGCTATTATCAAGACCGTGCTACAAGGGGCAGCCGTGCCGCTCACCAGCCCCTTCCCCAAGGGCGTGGCTGGCGGCTTTGTCGATGATCTCAAGATGTATCCATATGACCCAGACAAGGCCAAGTCGTTGCTGAAGCAAGCTGGGGCCGAGAACCTAAAGGTAGCATTTAAGGCCCCCAATGGGCGCTATTTGCAAGATAAGGCCGTAGCCGAGGCGATTGTGGGCCAACTGGATAAGGTTGGCATTAAGGCCGAACTTGAGACGATTGAATGGAGCCAATATGTGCAGGGCATTATTGGCCGCAAGTATGAGCTGTTTTTGCTCAGCCAAGGCGGTGTGCAGGTTGGCCCCGCCGCCACTACCAACTGGAGCAGCAAAATCAAGGGCATCGCTTGGCAGGGTTATACCAACCCCGAAGCCGATGATTTGATGGACAAGGCTGCGAAAACCGTTGACGGCGCACAGCGCCAAGCCACGTATGAGAAATTGATGCGTTTGGTATGGGATGAGTCGCCGTGGATTTTCTTATATCACCAACAAGATATTTACGGCTTGCGTGACCGTGTGAAGAATTTCAAAGCCACCTCTGAAGGTAGCTTGCGTCTTGAAAAGACGGAAGTAACTTAATCAAGGGGCAGGTTGCAGGTTGCACGTGGTAACCTGCAACCTGCCTCTTGCCTTTTCCAAATGATGACAACCTTATTAACAAATTGCCATGTAATTCCGTGCATCACCGAAGGTGAAGCGATTATTCATGATGCCGCTGTGCTGATCGAGGGTAAGCGGATTAAGGCCGTAGGCAAAGCGGCAGATTTTGGCGACAGCGAAGGGGTGCAAATTCGTGACTTGGGCGGGCGTTATGTGATGCCCGGCTTGATGAATATGCACGTGCATTTGGGGTTGTCGTTACCCGGGGCGACACAGGCCGCCGCCGCCAAAGAAACCGAAATGGATCTGTTTGCCCGCGCCCTTAAAAATGCGCATGATGCTTTACATGCTGGGGTGACATTTGTGCGCTGTGTGGGCGAAAAGAATGGCCTAGACTTTGCTTTGCGGCGGGCCTTTACCAGCGGTTTGTTGCAGGGGCCAAATATTGTTTGTGCTGGCCGCGCCGTCATTATCACCGGCGGGCATGGTTGGCAGGGTTATGGCAGCATCGAAGCCGATGGGGCCGATGAATGGCGCAAGGCGGCGCGCTCACAGCTAAAGCTGGGGGCCGATTTGGTCAAATTGATGATCACAGGCGGCATCGCTGGTGAACACGAGGCTATTCGTGATTCACAAGCCACCTTTGACGAAATGCAAGCCGCATGTGAGGCCGCGCATAACGCTGGCAAACATGCCACCGCCCATGCTGGCTCGCCCAAAGCCATTCAAGACGGCATCAATGCTGGGCTTGATTGCATCGAGCATGGCTACTTTTTAGATGACGCTACGGTTGAATTGATGATCAAAAAAGGCACATGGTTGTGCCCAACCTTGTGCGTGAGCCGTGCCGAGCAATATATGCGTAATCTCGGTGTGCCGCAATACATGATCAACAAGAGTTTGCGGGCGGGTGAAGACCATGCCAAGGCGTATCAATTGGCGTTAAACAGCGGTGTCAAAATTGCGATGGGCACCGATATGTTGCCGGGTGAGCCAAACGAAGGCACGGTGGCGACCTACCGCGAAATGGAGTTTATGAGTGAATTGGGCATGGCCCCTCATCAGGTGTTGCTCTCAGCTACCCGTAACCCAGCCCAATTAAATCAGTTGGCTGATCAATTCGGCGCAGTGGCGGCTGGTTATCAGGCCGATTTGATTGCGTTAACCGCCAACCCCGCCGAAAATACTCGCAATATTCGCAGTATTGATTGGGTGATGAAGGGTGGGGCGGTGTATCGTAATAATTGTGTATGAGCCACGATCTTACAAATTGGGATGAGTCGTCTATTCGTGTCGTTATGGCGGGGACGGGTAACCCCTATCATTATTTGACTCCGTTTCGAAAACAGTTGATTTGGGCGATACATCAT
>CAZLOF010000543.1:0-3663 GCA_964560745.1 uncultured Thermoflexus sp. | reverse complement strand
GGTAGGGGAAAAATCTCCCCCTAGAAATACTGCGTAAGACACCCTGACAAAATTCGTGGAGTTTTCAAATTTTTGGGATTTGATCCAACATTCAGTGATCTTCCCCGATTGTGCTAGGTGCTCAACTAACTGATTCTTATAGCAGTTGATAGACAGTGTTTGTCAGCAGCTAATGATCTTGACGGGGTTTGTGTATGCCTCTTTCTTAGTGAAAACCTACACTAATTCCTATAGAAGATAGATGGCATAAAGCCTTCCTAGTTCGATCTCATCAATGATCTACCGGAAATCCTAAAGCCCGGAAGAAAAGCCATTGCAAGCCTATTAGCTTCTCGCCATGTATGGCTATTGCTCGATTCTTGAATCCCTAGTTCCTTTCGGACCTTGGCGAAGCTAATACGTTCGACAGTCTCAGGCAGCTGCCCAACGTAATCTATGATCGCTTCACTCATTACCTTGATTGGGTCGTCAGCATCCAAACGAGCCGCCGGCACATGAGTTGCAGTGTAACGAGCGAAAACAACACCCTTCATTTGCTGCTCTACGATTGGCTTAACTCTTTTCCAAACCCGGTCAGGATGTAACAAGTAGATCATCTGCTCCCCTGCTCTCCCTTCAAAGGTCTTGCGGCTATGACCTCGGCTGATTGCCTGATAGAGCGTATCGGCCTGCTCGCTATCGACTGCGGCCTGAATCTGTCCAGGCGCAAATTTAGCGCTGAGATTTCTTGTCTGTGACACTAATGATGCTGCGATTTCCTTTGGGTCTCTGTACTGCACACCAACCATAATTTGATACTTGATTTCGGAATAACGGTTAGATGCGCGATGCTGCCCCCAGTGCAGTACGTGAACCGTTCTGAACGGATGCTGCTTTTGGATGAACCGGGTAAGTTCCTCTTCATAGTCCTTAAAGGTGAAGATCAAAACCTTTTCACTCTTGGGAAGCGCTTCGAGGATGCACACTGCCTCCTGATACAACAGTTCGCGATACCTCATGTCTTTAAGCGCTTCCTTGCTGCTTTTTGTGTCTGATTGAAATATCGTGACTGGGCCGTACTCCTTACTTAAGGGAAGGTCGAAGTTAGTGATGCTGCGATCAGCTCTCACCAAGTTTCGAATCCGTGATGACGCGTCTAGGATCACGATCTTGTCAAAAGCATCATCAACTTCCGTAACGAACTGGACCAACACCTTGCCAGTGCTTACGGATAACTGACGTATCGTGCCAATGCTGTAATGCCTCAAAAGAATTTCCAAGCAACCGAAGTCACCAACCTGAGAAAGGTAATCGGTTGAATCTCGCTTTAATTGGCCAGTCGATGAAAAATCAAATTGCGCATCTCCGTCATCAGCACCCTTCATTAGTTTTTCTTCTACCTCCGCAAAGAATTGATACAGTTCGGCCCCCCGGTCTAGTACGTCGGCATTGAGGCAGGATTTCCTCTCTTCATAACGAATTTTCCAAGTCCCAATTTCTTCCCTTAGCTTCGCGCGTTCAACGTAAATGGGTTTGGTCGTGATCAGGGATTCGTCCCAAACGGTCAAATGACGTTTGCCTTTCGTACCGTCTGCATGCAATGCCTCAAGCAATCGCTCGTGGGTAGCCCTACCTGTATCAGCCTTAATCCGGTTATGCGATGCCAACAAAAACTGCACCTTCGGCAGGTCTTCAATTTCAACTGATGGGATAGTTGCCCGGTGTTTGTCGGAGCGATGAAATATCCCGATTTTGGACGGACAGACTCCCTCGCTGATCAACGAATCCTGCAACTCCCGTAGCTGGTCGATACGTTCTGCACATACCAGTACGCTCCTGTCTGTGTGCTGCAAATTCTTTATCAACGCAACAACGGAAGTGGTCTTTCCCATCCCGGTCTCAAGGGGGAAAGCAATCCGGAACGACTCTCCCGAATAGCATCCACTGACCAACGTTTTGACAATCGCCCCCAATCCTTCGCGATGCTCTTCCGTTGGTCGATTGCCATGTGACGCGAGTATGCGGCAGAGATCGCACAACACCTGATCGCTCAACTCAGAAACGTCCCTATCTGGATTCGGAATTTTGACTATCGGAGATGCCGGATGCTCATAAGCAATCTGCACAAGGCGTGGATAGCCGAGCTTCAAAGGGCAGGACGAGTCGTAGGAATGAATGACTTTCTCAAACGCGCCCTCATCCCATTTTTCGCCACTCGACGACCACTCCTTTAGATCGCTCTCATCTCCCCCAAGATTCAAAAAGGCGAAGATCGTATCCCGCCAAGCGTCGTACGGAAGATCGGGGTAAATGTCACATAGCAACATGGAATCTACACTGCTTACTTCGGTTCCCGATACAACACTATTTATCGAACTAGTGGCCTTGGGAACGGCCCCGAGCTTGTGAATCGAGCCTTCATTTAGCGGCGGTGCAAGCTCAAGACTGCCCCCTTGCACGCGATACTCACAACCGTCGATGACAGAGCCCGGCCCAAGCACATAGGCACCATAACTTTGATAGTCGATTCCATCCGGTCTATGACATGTCTTCGCACCAGGTACAGCTGTCAGATAGTAGTGAAGCCCTCCGGATGGGGTAGATACGGAGAGAGTGCTTCCTCCGAGCTTCGTCAGATCATCCCCGCAAAGGTCAATGAAGGCCCTTAGCCCATTCTTGCCATTCTTAATATCGAGATCTAAGACCTGAACCTCAGCGCCACACAAAATGCCGTAGTTCATATCTGGCCATTGGCCAAACCACATATTGATCTGGGATGGGTCGGTCGATCCCTTTTGCTGCCAGCTTTTCTGAATAGCTTTCTTTGAATTTGGACTTACTGGAATGATGGTCATACCAAGGGAAGCTAATTTCAGGGCATTTTCTTGCCTCTTTTTCATTATCGTTACTCCTACGCAATTTCAGGACGCAAAAAATCCACACAGCGCATAAAACGCAGGTGGATTCAAGATTTTGAGCCTGAAGTTTGGGCGGACAGCAGAACACTGCCCCCAGCTAATTGATCGCCTAAAACGTTTAAGGACGGGCGATAATTGCTGTATTCATGAGGTTATATTAATTTTATAGCCTATACTACTATTATATCACATATTTATGCGTTTGTCAATTTCCAAAGGATCGTGCTCAAATATCACTTCAATTCGTTCAGAAAACCGAGTAGTAGAGCAACAGATCGCAAATTACCAAACCTGCACTACTGACCACCAATGTAACCGTGGGTGCAAGCGCTACAAAATAAAGTCCAACCAGACGTTTCATAAAACTCACGAAAAATGTCCAAACGATGGCTGACAACACTGATAGACCAAGCAAATAGAGCCATCCGAACGAAACGACAGTCCAGTAATAAAGCCACACCATTCCGACCAAACTGAATAGCTGAACAATCGCATATGCGAATTGCCCGCTACTCGTGCGCAGAATTCCCGGACGCTCATACTCACTAAACCCAGCATAAATTTTCGTAGCGTAGACGCCGGCATTTACAAAAAAATAGGCTAAGAATAGAACGATCATATGAATCCTCTCAGCGGAACGTATAGAAGTAATTCGCCAGATGAGCCTCGACAATGGCCATACGCGTCTTCCAGTCCTCTGCCGAAATATCTGCAGCAGGAACTGACCAGCGCACCTTTGCGATACCCCCTCTGAATCCGGTCATGG
>CAZLOF010000542.1:0-3677 GCA_964560745.1 uncultured Thermoflexus sp. | reverse complement strand
TAATATTGTAGTTATTGCCTTAAAATTTTTGTTTTTAAGCTGTTTTTACCTGTGATAATGTCTAGTGAGTTTGGCATTACATCTTTGGTGTTTCCCCCAAATTATTGAGATGCACACAAAAATTAGCTGCGTTAAAATTAACCTAGGTTAATTTATAAAATTAACCTAAATTATTATGACGAATCAACCTTCACTTACTCCTTCGCCCTCCGCACCCCAATCCTCTTGGCGTGATTGGTTCGCTGGTGAAAAACTAGAAACCTTATGTGTTGTCATTACTTTTGTGACAATGATTGCTGGGCTTATCACGTCATATCAGCCATCATTGTGGGTGGTGACAACAATTTGTTATGTCATTGCTTATATTGCAGGTGGGGTTTATGGCTTTATTGCCAGCATCGAGGCCCTGCGTGAGGGCGCTATTGAAGTCGACTTGCTGATGATTTTGGCGGCATTGGGCGCGGCGCTGGTGGGACAGCCCTTCGAAGGCGCGATGTTGCTATTTTTGTTTTCATTCTCAAATGTGCTACAAGGGTATGCGCTTGGCAAAACCCGTGATGCAATTCGCTCGCTCATGAAATTGCGCCCGACCCAAGCGCTGGTAAAGCGCGATGACGGCAATGGCATACGCACCGAGATGATGCCAATTGACCAACTCAATGTTGGTGATCGCATCATTATTCGCCCGGGCGAGCGTATGCCGCTAGATGGCTCGGTGATGGAGGGCAGCAGTTCGTGTGATGAATCTTCGATTACGGGTGAATCGATGCCGGTAAGCAAACGCTTGGGCGATAGCGTTTTTGCCGGTACAATCAATCAGACCGGCAGCCTAGAGGTAAAAGTAACGCGCTTGGCACAAGATTCAACCATTGCCAAATTGATTAAGTTGGTGGAAGATGCCCAAAGCGAAAAAGCCGAGACCCAACGTTTTCTCGATAAAGCCGAGCGTTATTATGCGGCAGGGGTGATTATTTTTACATTGTTGCTCATTATTGTGCCCATTGCCATCTTCGGCGAAGCCTTTAGCAAGGCGTTTTATCGCGCAATGACGGCAATGGTGGTGGCTTCGCCGTGTGCGTTGGTCATTAGCACACCGGCCTCTATTTTGTCGGCCATTGCCAATGGGGCGCGGCGCGGGGTGTTGTTTAAAGGCGGGGCTTATTTAGAAAAAGCCGCCGATATTAATGTGGTGGCCTTTGACAAAACCGGAACCTTGACCGAAGGGAAGCCAACTGTGACTGACGTGACCATCATCCCGTTATTTGATGCGCCCCACCGACATTTAGTGACGCACGATACCACCTATTTAACGGTTGAGCAAACCTTGGTTGAGCGCAAAAAAATGTTGGAAGATGTTGCGCATCGTAGTTTGAGTCATGAAGAAAATACCCTTTTATTGTTATCGGCGGCAGTCGAGGCCAAATCTGAGCATCCGTTGGCGTTGGCAATTGTAAAAACGGCGATTGATCGTGGCCTCAAAATCCCCGAAGTAACCCGATTTCAATCAGTTACAGGGCGCGGGGTGCAGGCTCATGTCAATTTTATGGGTGGATTAGATATTGCCATTGGCAGCCCGCGCTTTTTTGACGACTTGGAGGTAAGCAATCTTGAACCCGCTTTGCTTGAGGTGACGCGCTTACAAGATGAAGGCAAAACATCCGTCATTATTGCCAAAGAAACCCCAAAATCTAGTGCACAAGGCGCGAAATATCATGTGTTGGGGGTGATCGCCATTGCCGATGTATTACGGGCTGGCGCTACTGATATTACGCGTCAATTGAAATCGGTGGGGGTTAGCCAAGTGGTGATGTTAACCGGTGACAATGCCCGCGTTGCCAAAGCCATCGCACAGCAAGCCAAGGTTGATCATTTTTATGCCGACCTGTTGCCCCAAGATAAAGTTACCAAAATTAAAGGATTGGGAGTGAAAGATTTAGGATCAACAGGTTTGGCGACTTCTAATCCAAAATCTAAAATTCAAAATTCAAAATTAGTGGTGGCAATGGTGGGAGATGGCGTGAATGACGCGCCTGCACTGGCCTCAGCCAGCATCGGCATTGCAATGGGCGCGGCAGGCACTGATGTTGCACTCGAAACTGCCGATGTGGTGTTGATGGCGAATGATTTGTCAAAAATTCCATATGCCATTGCACTCAGCCGAGCGGCGCGACGGGTGGTAATTCAAAATTTGGTGTTTTCGGGCGCAGTGATTGTGGTGCTATTAATTTCGGCCTTGGGTTTTCAATTGCCTTTGCCAATTGGGGTGGTGGGGCACGAGGGCAGCACCGTGTTAGTGTGTTTGAATGGATTACGGTTATTGGCGTTCAATTGGAAACCAGAAACGTCGTAGTGTATGTTACCTAATTTGCACTTGCTCGCAAGGCCTCAAAGGCCACTTCTTCAAGCACACCGAGCTGCAAAACATCAGCCGTGATGTTTTGCAGCAGTGCCGTTGCTTGCGCTTCGGAGAGAGGGAATGATTGGCTGACAGCCGCGCGAATTTCACCGAGACGGGTTTTGATTTGTTGGCATTCTGGCAAAGCCAATAACCCTTTTTCGATAAATACTTGGCGTTGACGTTGCATTAATTCGCGGGTTTCTTTGAATAATGGGACGGCATCGGGTAAGAGCGCTAAGCCCAATTCGCCCCACGCTTGGGCGCAGTTGCGAAAGGCTGGGGCGGTGGCGTGCAATGCTGGTTTGTTTAACAAGATGCTGGCTTCTTCTAAAAAATCGGCAAAAAGAATATGATCACGTTGGGCGCTGAGTGTGCCGATGCCCATATTGTCGTAAGCCGATGTTAAACCGGCATACATTGGTAAGCCAACCGAGAAAATTTTGGCCCAGCTTTGCTTCTCTTTGGGGTTGCTTAGCAGGTTTGACCAATGTTTAAAACCAGCCGAGCCAAAATTTTTTGCTGCTTGTTTAACCGGCGCTTCAGTAAAGCGTTTAATACAATCCCAAATGCCTTGTTGTGCCGCTGATGCTAATTTGTTGGGGTTTGGGGCATCGAGCGTGAGCAAACGGTTTTTGTCTTTTTTAATGCGCCCACGGGCTGCGATTAACTCGTGGGTGCTGACACGCAAGGGCATCGCCGAACGATCAGCGATCCATGCTACAGCTTTGTCTGGCTCATAGCCATAGACCAAAATCGGCATACTGGCCCACATGTCGTTGCTAAATTGCAAATTGTTATAAGGCAAACTGAAGGCATCGGCCCATAGAATGGCTGGGTTGCCAGTGTCTAAGGCTTGCAGTAAATATTGTTCGGCTTTGGTCGCGTCGGGGCTTTGTCTGATGTGTTGCGCCCCACCTAAACGCAACAACAAGGTATTGAATGGGTCGAAGGTGTTGCGGCTAAGCAGGGCTACATGGGGGTCGTGGCCGGTATAGACAAAACTAAAATAGCCAATCAGTAACCCACCGCTAATGCCCATAAGCATAGCTTCGCTATAGGCTTTACCCGTATGTGGGGCGATTATGCCTTTATATGCAAAATAATTATGAACAGTTCCGGTTTCCCAATGTCGCCCATCAAAATGCCGATAATTTGCAAGTGTTGCCATATCAATCTATTTTATGGCGATTGGGCAAAATGGTGAAAAATAGCGACATAGTAGCCGAAATGAAAATGGCACAAACCTCGGAGTTATTCCGAGGTTTGTGCAAGGCTTGGG
>CAZLOF010000541.1:0-3689 GCA_964560745.1 uncultured Thermoflexus sp. | reverse complement strand
CTTCTCGGTCTTAGGCTTCATTTTTGCGGGTCTTGCTACCCCTACCGAAGCCGGGGCAGTTGGCGCAGTGGCCGCAGTTATTTTGTCACTTATTAAAGGCAAATTAACTTGGAAAGTGATGAAAGACGCTTCAAATGCGACCATGCGCACCACCTCGTTGGTTGTCATTATTTTATTCTGTAGCACTTTCTTTGTCACTGTCTTTGGTGGATTAGGCGGGCAGGCTTTTATTACCAATGCTCTCTTGGGTATGCCGGGTGGTTTGGTTGGTTTTGTTATCGTTGCTCATATTGCCATTTTCTTGCTGGGTGTGTTTCTTGAGTTTGTTGAAATTACCTATCTCGCCATGCCATTGCTGGTGCCAGCTGCGTTAAAAATTTTTGAAAGCGGCGCCTTGCCCCCTTATGCCCAAAATGTAAATGAAGCGATGATTTGGTTTGCCATTATGATGGCGGTTAACTTGCAAATTGCCTTTATTTCACCCCCAGTTGGGTTTTCGCTCTTTTATATGCAATCGGTGGCCCCCAAAGACAAAATTAGCACAGCCGACATTCACTCAAGTGCGATTCCCTATGTCATTTTGCAATTGATTGCATTAGTCATTGTCTCGTTTATCCCTCAGCTTTCAATTTGGCTGCCTCGGGCACTTTACTCGACTGGCCCATAAGCAACAAAAAAAGCGCGAAATTTCGCGCTTTTTTTGTTGCTTATAGCAAATTCCTAAAAGTTGAAGGGCCGAATTCATGATCTATCTCTCATATCTATGCTGTGGGAGATAGATGCTGAAATCGGCCCTTCATCTTTCATCAACGTCTTTTAAATTACAAGACTAGATCTTCTTGCCTTGTGAATAATTGAACATGACCGCCTCGGCATAGCTATGATATTTGACCACATTGGCTTGGAAGGCGCGATAGTTATCGTAAACCTTCTTTACGTCTGGGTCCTTGGCCGATTGCTCGTCAAACACTTCAAGTGCTGCCTTCTTTGCTGCGTCCATCACATCTTGGGGGAATGGTTTGAAAGACACACCTTCTTTGAGGAGGCGATCCACAGCTTCGGGTGATTTCGCATCATAGCGGGCTGGCATGATGGTATTGGCATCATGGGCAGCGCTTTGCACAATTTCCTTATATTCCGCTGGCAATTTATTCCATTCGTTCAAGTTGATGATCACATCGAGGGTTGGGGCGGGTTCCCACCAACCGGGGTAATAACAAATCTTGGCGACTTTATAGAAGCCGAGTTTTTCGTCATCATAGGGGCCCACCCATTCAGCGGCATCAATGGTCTTGGTTTGCAGTGCTTGGAAGATTTCGCCACCGGCTACTGTCACCGAGTTTACGCCCAGTTTCGACATCACGGCGCTGCCGGTGCCACCAAGGCGCATCTTTAACCCTTTCAAGTCGTTTACGTTATTGATATCTTTGCTAAACCAACCACCCCATTGACAAGCTGTGTTGCCAGCGGGGAAGTTGATTACATTGAACTTTTTAGCATAAATTTCTTGGATCAATTTTAAGCCGCCGCCTTCAAACAACCAGGCATTATGTTGTTGCATGGTCATACCAAAAGGCACACCGGTTGCAAAGGCGCATACCCAGCTTTTGCCAATATAGTAATAGCTGGCGGTATGACCCATTTGCGAACCGCCTTGTGACACTGCGTCTAATACTTGCAATGCAGGTGCGCCTTGTGGGTCACCGGCGGGGCGGGGGGTGATCTTAAATTTACCGCCTGTCATTTTGCCGACGCGCTCGGCAAAGTGAACCGCACCACCATAAATGGTGTCGAGCGATACAGGCCAGCTTGTGGCAATATTCCATTCAAAAGCCTGAGCAGGGCCGGTAATGGCGGGAGCGGCTGGTTGTTGGGGCTTGGCTGGCTCTGCGGCGACAGGGGCGGCTGTTGCCGCGGGTGCAGCGACATTGTTGGTGGTGCAGGCCGATGCTAAGCCCATTGCGACACCACCGACAGCACCCTTCATGGCAACTTCAAGTAATTTTCTGCGATTCATTTTATTAGTTCCTCTCTTCCTTAATTAATGAAAATTTGATGTTTTGTTTTAGCGATAATTTGACAATGGCATATTCGCAAAGATGAACAAGTTTTCGCCGATTTCACGATATCTTCCTGCCATAGGTAAAGGGCATATAGTGCAATTGGCACATGTATTTCTTAATATGACACTATCAAGCTAAGACTGTATTTATAACCTTTTAGTATACATATCAGCGCTAAAACATATATCATGTCGAGAGTATACCATTGGGACTTTGAATCTGTGTGTCGTCAGGGATGGGTTCGAGAAACCCTAAATAGGCACCCATTAGCAAAAACAAATTGGCGACATAAACATTATCGACAAAATTATGGGCGGCAATATGCCCCCATGCCCCAATGATGCCGATGGCGAGCAAATTGCGGCGTTTCGCACGGGCGGTGTAAATGATGAGGCAAAGCCACATTAAAAGATAAGCGCTAAACCCTACTACGCCTGTTTCGGCAAAAATGTTAAGGTAATAATTATGGGCGTGCCCAAGTGCATTACGCCAATACATGGTGCGCACCTCGTCATAGGCGGCTTCATAATTGCCAAAACCCACCCCAAACCATGTATAACGTTGAATCATTTCTTGCGCGGCTTGCCAATGGGCCAATCGCTCAATCGTGGCAAAATTGGTTGGGTTAAGCACCACATAACGCACATCGATGTCGAGCGATGAATATTGGCTGGTGAAGCCAGTAAGCCGGTCACGCAACGAGGCTGGCAGATAACTAATCCCATTAAACAGATAGATCATTGCTGCAAACACCGCAATAATGACAAGGGTGCGCCCGGGGCGGCGAAAAGCCACGATGAGCATAGCGACAAAGGCAACCCCAGCCGCCAACCACGCCCCGCGTGACCATGAGGCAATTAAACCAGCCAAGCTTAAAATAGCCACCAAAAAGGCAAACCCCGCCAAGGCCAGTTGGGGGCGGGCAGGTTTGGTTTTGTTGTTTAGAATGGATACAACTTGGCACAAGGCTTTGCCTTTTTCAGGGTGTTGGGCGATGGTTTGTAGACACAAGCGCAGGTCGGCGAGGGTTAGGCGCACATGCGACAAGGCCCACACCGCAACCCCGATTGCAAAAGGCCAAATTAGCCCCATTAGTGCGCCAAACGGGTTGGGCTGTTGTAGTGTGCCAAAGGCGCGAAAATATTGACCGCCCAAAATGGCAAAATGACCGGGCGCGACTGAGTTGCGTGTAAATTGAAGCAACCCCAACCCGCCTTGAAACACCCCACACAACAAAATCGCAAGCATCACCCACACCCGTTTGGCACGGCTTTCATTTGCCACAATAAGGTAAATGATGACAACCTCGACCCATTTCAAACATTCGCGCAGCCAGGCCACGCCGTCACGGGCTTGAAAAAAGCTGGTGATGGCCACAAAACCAAACAGCCCAATCGCCCCTAAAACCCAAGCGTTGGCGCGTAATTTGCGCTGCCAAGTGCGGTTATGTAAAGGCTGCATCACCATATCACGCAAACCATATGAAAGTAGGGTCAAGATCAGCAATGCTTGCCCACTGTCAATGGGGTAATGATAAAGTTCTTGCTCAAGGGGTTTAAATGGGGCGCAAATGAGCGTAAAACACAACCCCAACACCGGCTCTCGAATAAGCAAATAGAGCATGGT
>CAZLOF010000540.1:2024-3692 GCA_964560745.1 uncultured Thermoflexus sp. | reverse complement strand
CTCTTCAAGTGACGCTTGAGGAGGGGTAGTGAAATCGGCGAAAACCGCATTTTTGAGCCTTTCTTAGTATAGTGGTTTTGGCGAAAAATTAGTAATGAAGCCGCGGCGCGGCTTCAGCCGCCCACAAACCCATGCCACAACACTACCGTCATTTAGGTGAATTTAGCGATTGGGTGGCAGCCGCCCAACAACAACAAGCCCTGTGGCCGCTGGCATTGCCCGGCCCCGACACCCAAGCCCGTGTGCGTGAAGTTTTAGGCTTTTGCAATGGTGATGATGCCCCACAAGATGTGCGCATCGAACGGCAATGGCAAACCGATAGCGCCGACGGCCTGACTGGCGAAGAAATTTCATGGTCGGTTGGCTTTGGCCCACGCACAAAAGCATGGCTATTTAAACCCGCCCATGCCAATGGCCCATTGCCCGGCATCTTAGCGCTGCATGATCACGGCGGCTTCAAATTTTATGGCAAAGAGAAAATCAGCGCCGGGCCAGATGCCATCCCACCGGTATTAAAACGCTATCATGAGCGCTATTATGGCGGGCGGGCTTATGTCAATGCCTTAGCGCGAGAAGGCTTTGCGGTGCTGGTGCATGATACCTTGATGTGGGGCAGCCGCAAATTCGCCTTCGCTAGCATCCCCAAATATATACGTGATCAATCCGAAGCCGCCAAATCGTCATGGCAGCCGACCGACGACACGCCTTACGAAATTGCTGAATATAACGCCGCCGCCGCACATCACGAGCATTTGGTTGCCAAATATGCCAATGTGTTGGGCAGCAATTTGGCGGGCATGGTATGCCACGAAGACCGCGTCGCGCTCAATTATCTGCGGTCACGCGCCGATATTGACCTAGCGCGAGTGGGCTGTATTGGGCTATCGGGCGGCGGCAACCGCGCCGCCATGCTCAATGCCACCCATAACGGCATCGCCGCTGCCGTCATCGTTGGCCTCATGAGCACTTATGCCGCCTTGCTCGATCACAATATGAGCCACAGATGGATGTTATTCCCCAACGACTGGTCACGCTATGGCGATTGGCCCGACCTCGCGGCCTGCCGTGCGCCGTCACCGTTGTTGGTGCAATATGATGAAGAAGATGAGCTTTTTACGCCGCAAGGCATGCGAGACGCGCATATACGGCTGCGCAATTTATTTGCCAGCACCGGCCAACCCGATGCTTACGACGGCCAGTTTTACCCCGGCCCACATAAATTTGATCTCATTATGCAACGTGCGGCATTTGATTGGCTAAAACAAAAACTATCGAACGATAAGTCGCATTTTTTGCGCTAAAATCCAGCCTCGTGTTTAGCTACCCCATTCAAATACGTTTCCGCGACATGGATGCCTTTAACCATGTTAACAATGCCGTTTATCACAGCTATCTCGAAGAGGGGCGTATCCAATTTATGCGCGATCTTGGCATTCAACGCCAACCCGGCAGCGGGCTTGGCTGGATCTTGGTGCGCACCGAAATTGATTTTCGTGGTCAAGCCCGTTATGGCGACGAGCTGATCATCACAGTCCGCCTTGGGCGGGTGGGCAATCGCTCATTCGAACTGCATCACCGTATTTTGCGCCCTGCCGATCAAGCACTTATTGTCGAGGCAAAATCGGTGCAGGCCTGTATGGATTATGATGCCAATAAATCCGTCTCCAT
>CAZLOF010000540.1:0-2014 GCA_964560745.1 uncultured Thermoflexus sp. | reverse complement strand
TTAAGGGTTGAGAGTCGATAGTTGAGATTTGAGAAAATAACTCTCAACTCTCAACTCTCGACCCTCAACTCTCAACTACTATTCATGTCAAACCAACAACTTGAACAACAAATGACCTCGGGCGTTTATCTAAAGCGCGATCTGATGCTGGTGCAAGGGAAAGATGCATTAGTATGGGACAACAACGGCAACGAATTTATTGATTGCGTCGGCGGCCAAGGGGTTAGCACCCTAGGCCATAGCAATGAGGTCGTGGCACGCGCCATTGCCGATCAAGCCGCCACACTCATCACCTGCACCGAAATTTTTTACAATGATAAACGCGCACAGTTGTTAAAAACGTTGTCAGAAATTGTGCCTTCCCACTTTAAACGCTTCTATTTATGCAATTCTGGGGCCGAAGCAATTGAAGCTGCCCTCAAATTTGCCATTTTGAGCACAAGCCGCCACAATGTCATCGCCACCGTGCGCGGTTTTCATGGGCGCACTATGGGCGCACTTTCGGCCACATTTGAGCCAAAATATCGTGAGCCATTTCAACCATTGCTGCCGGGCTTTAGCCATGTGCCTTTTAACAATATCGAAGCCCTCGATAAGGCTGTCAATGAGCAAACCGCCGCCGTCATTATCGAACCCATTCAAGGTGAGGGCGGGGTTAACCCAGCCAACAATGAATATTTGCTCGAAGCGCGACGTATCACCCAAGCGCGGGGGGCAATGTTGATTGTGGATGAGGTGCAAACTGGCTTTTGCCGCACCGGCAAATGGTTTGGCATCGATCATTCAGGGGTGCAGCCCGATTTAATGGCAATGGGCAAAGCCATTGGCGGCGGCGTGCCGATGGGCGGGGTCGCCATTGCCGATACAGTTAAAAATATCACCCCTGCTACACATGGCAGCACCTTTGGCGGTAGCCCACTGGCCTGCGCCGCCGCTATCGCCTCCATTCACGAGATGCAACGCCTAGAATTGGCACAACAAGCCCACGACAAAGGTGTTTATTTCCGAGAACGCCTCGAAGAAATCAACGCGCCACTCATTCGCGAAGTGCGAGGCCAAGGCTTGTTAATTGGTGTTGAGTTAAAAACCAAAGTCGCGCCCTATCTAAAGGCATTGCAGGCCGAAGGGGTGCTAGCCTTGCCCGCCGGTCTCAATGTATTGCGATTCTTGCCACCTGCCGTCATCACCTACGCCCAAATCGACCGCGTGGTTGAAGCCACCGCCAAGGTATTAGCTGGTTAAAGGGTTGATTTGTTGATTGACCGAATAGTAATCAACGAATCAACCATTCACCCCCCAATCATCCAAAATGTCTTCAGAACTCAACCTCAAAATCACCCGACTTAACGCACTGATGGACAGCAAATCGCTGGATGCGATTGTGCTACAGCGCATCAGCAGCTTTGCGTGGGCTACAGGTGGCGCACATGGCTATGTTGGCATCGCCACCACCAATGGCCCGGTGCAACTGGTCATCAAACGCAACGGCGAGCGATATTTTGTCACCAATAATATCGAAGCCCCTCGACTAATTGACGAAGACAAGATATTAGAACGTGGCTGGCAGCCGATACAAACCCATTGGCACGATGGCGGCAAAGGTGCAGCCGATTTGGTGCATGGGTTGCGTGTCGGTAGTGATGGTTCATGGGCTGGCGCAAGTGACATCAGCGCTGATATCGGCCTGCTGCGTATGTCGCTCACTCCCCCCGAAGTCGCGCGTTTTCGTGAATTAGGTCAATTGTGCGCCAGCGCCATCCGTGATGCGGCTTTTGCCGTGCAACCCGGCCAAAGCGAAATGCATATTGCGGGGTTGTTGGCTTACGAATGTCAACGACGCGGGGTACAAGCCTTTGTCAACCTCATCGCTACCGATGAACGCATTTTCAAATATCGCCACCCCCTTCCCACCGATAAGATTTTAGATCGCTATGCCATGTTAGTGCTCACTGGGCGCAAATGGGGTTTGTGTTGTTCGGTGTCACGGCTCATCCATTTTGGGCCAGTACCAGCC
>CAZLOF010000539.1:0-3711 GCA_964560745.1 uncultured Thermoflexus sp. | reverse complement strand
TGCGCCAATGTTCACCCGCCAGCCCATGTAAATAAGCGCCACAACACGCCGCCTCAAACGGCCCAAGCCCCTGTGCCGACATACCTGCAATCGCACCTGCTAACACATCGCCTGTGCCTGCCACAGCCAAGGCTGGGTTATTAAATGGTAATACCCCTGCACGGCCTTGAGGTGCTGCAATGACTGTATGCGCCCCTTTAAGCACCACCACCATCTGATAGGCCTCGGCCAATTTGAGCGCATTGCCAATGCGATTGGCCTGCACCTCGGCAACTGATATTTTCATCAGCCGCGCCATCTCGCCCGGATGAGGCGTGATGATGATCTTTGATGCTAGCGCTGATACGCTTGAACCCAATTCGGCCTGCGCTGCCCATATATTTAAGGCATCGGCATCTAACACACACCCATTTAGTTGGTTAAACTGGGTTTTGGCAAAATTCAGAGCGTGTTGCAATCGTTGTTTAGCGACAATGCTTTGCCCCAACCCCGGCCCAACCAATAATGTTTTAACATTGTTTAGCCCCTCTGAGTTAGCCATTTGCTCGCAAAAAGTTGCCTCGGGGCACAACATTGCAATTGTCATTTTAATGCTGGCTGGCACACTCAGCGTTACCAATCCGGCGCCAACCCGATAGGCCGCCGTTGATGCCAATGCCGGTGCGCCAATGTAATCATCACAACCACCAATCACCCATACGCGCCCATGCGAGCCTTTATTTGCATCGTCGCGGCGTTTGGGCAGATGGCGCTTAAGCCAATCTGTGTCGAGCCTTTCGATTTGAGTATCGATATTGTTGTTTGTGGCAATGCCAATGGGCACAACAACAATTTTGCCACAAGCTGCGGCAGCTGGGTGACACATGTGCCCGCGTTTCAAAGCATGAAAGCTAATGGTGAGGTCTGCCGTGACAGTGTATGGGTCTACTGCACCGGTATCATAGTTCATTCCCGTTGGGCCATCTAGGGCGATTAGAAATGGCGCATTTGGTTGAGCACACCGTTGCGCAATGGTTTGCAATAATGACTGTAGTGCACCGCCAATCGGGCGGGCTACGCCTGTGCCTAATAAGGCATCTATGATGACATCAGCGTTGTTTAATACGCTTTTAAGGTTGGTTGATGCCGTGTCACTTTCCCCATCAATTAAGATGATATTACGTGCCCGTAATGCCGTCAGCCATAGCGCATTTTGGGGCGTGGATTTAAAAATATAAACACAAATATTTAAATTATGTAAATAGGCATCATGCAGGGCGACGGCGCATACCATGCCGTCACCACCGTTATTGCCGGGGCCAATTAACAATAATATGTGTTTTTTGTTTTGCGTTAAGATGACATTTGTCATGATTTCATTGGCGGCGGCATGGCCAGCATTGTGCATCATTTGGGCATAACTGAGGCCATTGTCATTGGCCTTGCGCTCAATATTCCGCATCTGTTCAACAGTTAGGATTTGCATTCTGAGATAATTGTATGTTCTAAAAATGTAAGCAACAGATAAGTGGTGAATATCGGTTGCAAATTAATTACCAATTTAATAATTATTTATAAAAAAGGATACGAATTATGATGAAGCGTCGTTTATTTCTCGGATGTGCAATGGTTCTTGCATTTGCTGCTTGTAGCAATGCCGCCGCACCTCCATCATCTTCATCGCCGGGCGGGTCGCTTCCTAGCAGTGAAGATCGTGTATTTTAGCGGATGGAAGTGACACAACGCGCCAATGTTGGCACCACCGAGCCACCTTATTTTATTAAAGCCGACAAAAAATATGTTGCAACCATTAAGACCAGCAAAGGCGATATTAAAGTTGAGCTAGACCAAGCTGCTGCGCCACGCACAGTGAACAATTTTGTTTACTTAGCCAAATATGGTTTCTATGATGGCATGGTTTTTCATCGTGTAGAACCCAATTTTGTCATTCAAGGGGGCGACCCGCTTGGCACAGGCAGCGGCGGCCCGGGGTATAACTTGCCCGCCGAAATCAAATTGCCGCATGTCGATGGTGCTATTGCCATGGCTCGTTTGCCCGATGCGGCCAACCCTGAGCGTAAGTCAAGCGGTAGCCAGTTTTATATCACCTTGGGGGCGCAGGCCTCTTTAGATGGGGGGTATACCGTGTTTGGTAAAACCATCTCTGGGCAAGATGTTGCGCGTAAAATCTTGAATGGCGATAAGATTGAACGGATTGATATTAGCGAATAAATAAAAAATAGATTTTGCCGAAAACAATACCCCTCCATCCTTTTAAGGGATGGAGGGGTATTGTTTTCGGCTTTTTTGCCTTGCGTATTTGTATTTGCGCGTAGACGTGGGTGCTCGGCCCACATCTTGTTTGGGAGGTTACCCCAATTCACGCTTCCACATCCATGCCACGATGCGCTCGATACCACGATCAAGCTGATAGCGATAGGTGTTGAAGGGCAAGCCGAGCAACTCGGCTGCCAACTCTTGGGTGGCGGCAGGTTGTATATAGGTATGCCACACCGCTTTGTAAAATTTCTCGTCTTTGGGTGTTTTGTTAAGTTGGGTTGCGGCTTCGCGCAGCAAGTCTTGTAGGTCGTTGGGTTGGCACGGGGCATCGGGCTGTGGATTTAGCACGCGTGAGCGTAATAGCGGGTTGTGTTTGAGCGCATCGGCAATGGTGTAATCTTTGAGGGCTTGCTTGACGGCGCTGGCAAACTCGGGTTCGGATAGGGTGTTGATCGAGGTGGCCTCATCTGCAACAACATATTCCGGTGGGACGATATGCTCTGGCTTACTTGCGCGGTCTAAGGTTCGAGTATCATTAACCTTGCTGACCGTTTTCATAAAACCAGTTCGCATATCGACGACATTAAACGTACATGGCATTGAACCAATATTAATGTCCGTCCAATGGCCTACGCCAGTGCTGTCATATTTTTGAAAGGCAACTTCTTCGGGTGACCGTAAAATGATAAATAACCAACCGACATTTGGCGTAGTTATGCCTAGATTTATTTCATGACAACGTATGGTTTGGTATAGTGCTGATTGCACCACTCGATTTTCAGAGGTCTCCATCTTGAATCGAGTCGTCCAGATGAGAGCACCATTAAGAGGTAGGCAATTTTGCAGCGCAGTGTCCCATAAAATTTTTAAGATGGGGTCTGCCACGTAATCATCAGCTGTGAGATGTGATAATAGCATTGTGCATCCGAATGCTGCGACTAATCCCGTCGTTTTCCGTATCACGTACCATGCTTCTGGCTGTCGCTTTAACCAATATTTTGCTGTCGACAATTCTGGTTCGCCCCAATGCTTTTCAATGGCAGCCAAAATTTGGGGGTGATCGGAGGGCAATGCTATCTCAATATCGTAGACACCCAGTTCTTCAAATGTAATCATGCGCTTTGCGACAGGATTGTAACGCTGTGAATATACAATATCTTCACGCGCCCGCAGTCGTTCACGAATTGATAGATTAGGTATAAGTGTTTTAGCTATCGCAATATGTCGCAGCTTGATATGAATTTGCTTGAAGCCCTCTGGGTCGCGCCATTCCAAATCACGGTCAATTACATCGCGCGCCAGATCATGCGGCACCAAGCCCGAGGCGTGTGACTCGATAAACGATAACGAGCGCAGCCAGTCAAAATAAGGGTTGGCATCCTCCACCCCCAGGACCTCACGCAAAATTGGCTCGGTGGTCACACGGGCGTGGGCGCAGGTTTGCAGCGCCAG